>CALMWM010000313.1 GCA_937873435.1 uncultured Gallionellaceae bacterium | reverse complement strand
GCAGCGCGGCGAAGCCATCGTGCTGTTCACCACCGATGCGGCCCTGACCCGCGAGAAATTGCTGGAAGCCGCCCGCCTCGGCGGCCTGCCCGAGCTCGCCGTGCCGCGCCGTATCAGTCGCCTGGAAAGCCTGCCGCTGCTGGGTACCGGCAAGGTCGACTACCTCGCGCTGAAAGCCCTGGCCGAAACCGCGTGAGGCCATCATGAACAGACGCCAATTTTTGCAACGCGCGGGTTTCGCTTCCCTGGCGGCGCTCGGGCTGACCGGCTGGAGCCAGTGGCCGCAAGGAGGCGTGGTCAATCCCTGCAAGGCCGGCTTGCCGCCCGCCCTCGCCCGCCACGAGTTGATGGCGGCGGTGTGGGACGGACTGGACCCCGCCCAAGTATGGGACTGCCATGCCCACCTGGTCGGCGTGGGGGATGGCGACAGCGGCGCCTGGGCCAACCCGCGCATGGACAGCCCGCTTTCCCCCTGGCAATACCTCCAGAAGCTGCTCTATCTCAACGCCGGTTGCGTGCATAACGCCGCAGGGCAAGTGGATGCGAGTTTCGTCGCGCGGGTGAACAACCTGATGGACGGTTTCCCGGCGGGCGTGAAGATCATGCTGTTCGCCTTCGACTGGGCATACGCCGAAAACGGGCAGCGGATGATCGCGGACAGCGCCTTCCACGTGCCGGACGCCTATGCCGCGCGGGTGGCGCACAGCAATCCGGGGCGCATCGAGTGGGTGGCATCCATCCATCCCTACCGCGAAGATGCGCTGGAAGCGCTGGCTCTAGCCGTCAGCTCCGGCGCGCGCGCGGTGAAATGGCTGCCGGCGGCGATGGGCATCGACCCGGCCGCGCCGCGCTGCGACGGCTTTTACCAGGCGCTGGCGCAGAGCGGCCTGCCGCTGATCACCCATGCCGGCCACGAACTGGCGGTGGCGGGTAAGGCGCGCCAGGATTACGGCAACCCGCTCAAGCTGCGCCGCGCGCTGGATCATGGGGTGCGGGTGGTGGTGGCCCATTGCGCTTCCCACGGCGAAGACCGCGACCTGGATGTCGCTGCGGACGGCCCGCGCTTGCCCAGCTTCGCGCTGTTTGTCCGCCTGATGGGCGAAACCCGTTTCGCAGGCAAGTTGTTCGCCGACATTTCCGCGGTGACCCAGTTCAACCGGGCGGACGTGCTGGAAACCCTGCTGACCCGCCGCGACTGGCACGGCCGCCTGCTCAACGGTTCCGACTACCCGCTGCCCGGCATCCTCCCGCTGATTTCCCCGCAAAGCCTGGCCGCGAGAGGTTTGCTGGCGGAAACCGCGCTGCCTTTCCTGCTCGAACTGCGCGAGCATAATCCGCTGCTGTTCGACTTCGCCTTGAAACGCCTGCTGCGCAAGAACGGCGCATCTTTCCCGCGCCAGGTTTTCGAAACCCGACCTTTCTTCGAAGGGAATCCCCGATGAATGCCGACTCCCACAAGCACCTCGACCTGCCGCTCCTTTCCCTGCCCATGCTGGCGCTGCTGATAGCCCAGTTCCTCTCCGCGCTGGGCGACAATGCGCTGCTGATCAGCGCCATCGCGCTGGTAAAAAGCCAGGGACAGGCGGACTGGATACCGTTGTTGCAGGAATTTTTCGTGATCCCCTACATCCTGTTGGCGCCTTTCGTCGGCCCGCTCTCCGACAGCTTTCCCAAGGGGCGGGTGATGTTCGTCGCCAACGGGTTCAAGCTGGGCGGCGCCAGCCTGATGGCGCTGGGCTTCAATCCGCTGGTGTGCTACGGCTTGGCGGGCGCTGGGGCGGCGGCTTATTCCCCGGCCAAGTACGGCATCCTTACCCAGTTTTTCGGGCCGGAAAAACTGGTGAAAGCCAACGGGATGCTGGAGGGCTCGACCATCGTGGCGATCCTGCTGGGGGTGCTGGCGGGCGGAATGCTGGCGGATCATTCGCTGCAAGCCGCCTTCACCGGGGTGATCGGCGCCTACGCGCTGGCGGCGGGCTTCAACCTGCTGATCCCGCGCCTGCCGCCGGAACATCCCTTGAACCACTTCAATCCCGGTGTACTGCTGAAGGATTTCGTCGCGGCGCTGCTCGCCCTGTGGCGCAACGGCGATACCCGTTTCAGCCTGCTCGGCACCAGCGTATTCTGGGGCACCGGCTCCACGCTGCGCCTGCTGCTGTTCGCCTGGGTGCCGGTGGCACTGGCGATCAGCGACAACCAGACGCCCGCCAACCTGATGGGCGTGGTCTCGGTGGGCATCGTCGTCGGGGCGGTATTGGCAGGCGCGCTGGTGAGCCTCGAAAAGGTCAATCGCGCGCTGCTGGGCGGGCTGTTGCTGGGGCCGCTGGTGCTCGCGCTGTCGCTGGTCGGCAACCTGCCGTCGACGGTGCTGTTGCTGACGGCGATCGGGGCGGCGGGTGGCTTCTTCGTGGTGCCGCTCAACGCGCTGCTGCAGGAGCGCGGCCACCGTTCGGTGGGAGCCGGCCACGCGCTGGCCGTGCAAAACCTGTGGGAGAATCTCGCCATGTTGATCTTCGTCGGCGCATACTTCCTCGCGGTGCGAGGCGGCATGGCGGTCAATGCGTTGCTGGCGATTTTCGGCCTGGTGGTGCTGGCGGGCATCGCGGCGCTGGCGGTGGGACGGATGCGGGGGACGAAGCAAAACTAGCGGCAAACAAGGAGAAATCAATCATGGAATGGCTGGGACTGCTGGTCGGTCTGGGAATCGGAAGTTTGGCGGGAGAAGGGTGGGGCGCGGTATCGGGCGCCATCGCGGGTTTCCTTGTAGGATTGCTTGCCAACGGGCTGGAAACCCAGCGCAAGCGCGTCACCCGGCTGGAAAAAGAGGTTTCCCGTCTTGCCGGCGAACTGGATACGCTACGCCAAGCCCCGCCGCAGGCGGCGCGGGATGTCTTGCCTGAACGCACCACGGAGAGCAACGTTTCTGCGCCGTCGCAGGAAACCGGGGTGCCGCCCGTGATTGAAAGCGAGGTGGGTATCCCTCCGGAGCAACCGTCCCCGGCTCCTTCCACCGAGGTTGCCGCGCCGCCGAAAGAGCCGTTGTGGAGCCGGCTTTTCCAGGGCAATATCCTCGCGCGCGCCGGGGCGGTGCTGCTGTTTTTCGGCATCGCCTCCGCCCTCAAGCTGGCGGCGGTGCAAGGCTGGCTGCCGCCGCAGGCGCGCGCCGCGCTGGCATTCCTGATGGGAGCGGCACTGATCGGCTTCGGCTACCGCCAGGCCTGTGCCGAATTGCGCTCGCGCCGGATGTTCGGGCTGGCGTTGCAGGGCGGCGGATTCGCGCTGTTGTACCTGGCGGTGTATTACCTGTTCGCCCGCTTTCCGCTGATCCCGCCCACCGGGGCATTCATCCTGTTCGCCGCGCTGGGCGCGACCTGCGTCTTCCTCGCGATTAGGCAGAACGGCCCGCTGCTGGCGCTGCTGGGCATTTCGGGCGCGTTTCTGTCTCCCGTCCTGACCGGCAGCGGCAGCGAGGGGCCGCTGCTGCTGTTCGGCTATTTCCTGGTGCTCAACCTGTTCATCCTGGCGGTCAACCAGGCGCGAAACTGGGCAGCGCTGAACGTGGCGGGCTTTCTGTTCACCTTCCTGATCGGGATGCAATGGGGGATGGATGCGTATATGCCGGCTTACCTGGCAGCGTGCGAGGCTTATTTGCTGCTGTTTTTCCTGCTCTACACCCTGGCCGTGGCTTTTCAAGCCATACGCCATCCCGCATCCCTCGCCGGCAAGGCGCTCCCCCTGCTGCTGTTTGCGGTGCCGCTGGCGGCGGCCTTGCTGCAAACGGCACTGATGCGCGAGGTGCGCTACGGCGCCGCGGCGAGCGCTTTTGCCGCCGCGCTGTACTACCTGGGTTTGGGTGTCTGGCTGCGCCGCCATCATGCCGGAATCGCGGCGTGGTTCAGCACGGGACATTTCGCGATTGCGGCGGGATTCTTTACCGCCGCCATCCCGCTGGCGTTCGGCGCGCACCTCACCGCCGCCGCCTGGGCGCTGGAGGGGGCGGCGCTGGTGTGGCTGAGCACGCGCGGCGGCCAGCGGCTGGCGCTGGCCGCGGGGGTGGCGCTACAGGGCGGGGCGGCATCCTACCTGCTATTTTTCGTCTCCGAAGCGAGCAGGCGGATGCCGGTATTCAACGACTTTTTCCTTGCCGCGCTGGCGTTGTCGACAGCGGGATGGCTGTCCGCCTGGCTCCTCCAGCGCGTGCGCGGGCAGGCCGACAAACGCAGGGGAGGCTTGCGCTTTCTCGGTTGGGGCTTGCTGTGGTGGTACGTCGCCGGTCTCACGGACATCCATTATTTTGCCGCCGAAGAAACCCGGACGGCCTGGAGCCTGATATTCGCAATGGGCAGTTCAACGATCCTGGAAATCCTCGTGGCCCGCCAGGAATGGCTGCGGGCAAGCCGTCCGGCAGCTTTACTGCTACTCTTCCTGGTCTGGGCGGGATTGCGGCAGTACCTGCAGCAGGGACACGTGCTGGCGGGCGGTATGGCGTTGGCGTTTCCCCTCACGCTGGCGGTTTGCTATGGCCTGCTGAAGCGGGATAAAGCACCGCCGGATTCGGAAGAAACCCTGGTTCTCCATGCCGGAGCCTATTGGCTCGCCGTGCTGACGCTGGCCAACGAGGCAGCCTGGCAGATGGCTTATATGGGGCAGGGCTGGAATGAATTGGCCTGGGCGGGCGTGCTGGCGGGCAGCATCCATCTCGTCCTGGGCGGTGCAGCGCGGGGTTGGTGGCCGTTCGCGGCGACGGGCCGCTACCGCACGGTGATTCTCGCGCCGCTGGCGATCTGGCTGGGATTCTGGGTTTTGCGCGCGTTCATCCTGCCGGGGGTAGACTGGCCGGTGCACATTCCCTTCCTCAACCCGACGGACTTGCTCCACGGTTTTGCGCTTTTGACCTTGCTGCACTGGTGCCTGGCGGTTCCGCTGATTTCCCGGCGCGCCGTCGAGGCGCTGTTCTTCCCGCTGGCGCTGATTTGGCTCAGCGCCGTGGCGGCGCGTGCCGTCCACGCCTGGTGGGGTATCCCTTATAATATCTGGGCGCTCAACCATTCGACGCTGATGCAGGCGAGCTTGTCGATGATCTGGACCGGTGGGGGGCTGGCCATGATGCTCTACGCCAGCCGGCAAGCGTTGCGCCGCATCTGGTTCGCCGGGTTCGGCCTGGTGGCGCTGGTAGGGATTAAACTGCTGCTGGTGGACATGTCGAATGCCGGTTCGATTGCGTGGACCGCCACCCTGATCGGGGTGGCGCTGCTGGTCATCGCGGCTGGCTATTTTTCACCGGTTCCCCCCAAGGGGGCGGAAAAATAAGGAGATCGACAATGCGCGGGTTGGCTGTATCCATGATGGCGCTAATGGCGCTGGCGGGCTGTGCGGACAAGGCGCCGCAGGCTTACCAGGGCTACGCCGAAGGCGAGTTCGTGCGCATTGCCGCGCCTTATGCCGGCAGCCTGACGTCCCTGGCGGTGCAGCGCGGAGCCGAGGTCAAGGCCGGTGCGCCGTTGTTCGCGCTCGAACAGGACAACGAGAAAGCCGGGCGCGACGAGGCGGGGCAACGCTTGAAGCAGGCCGAGGCGCAACTGGAAAACCTCAAAAAGGGCAAGCGCCCGGTGGAAATCGACGCCGTGCTGGCCCAGCGCGAACAGGCGAGTGCCGCGCTGAAACTGTCGCAGGCCGAGTTGGCGCGCGACCGGAAACTGGCGACGGCGGGTTTCGTCTCGCCGCAGAAACTCGACGCCTCGCGCGCCGCGCTGGAGCGCGACCAGGCGCGCGTGAAGGAACTGGAGGCGCAACTTGCCACCGCCAAGCTGGCTGCCCGCAGTGACGACATCCATGCCGCCGAGGCCGCCGTCGAAGCCGCTCGCGCCACGCTGGCGAAAGCCGATTGGTCGCTGGCACAAAAAAGCGTGAAAGCCCCGGTTTCCGGCCTGGTGCAGGACACCCTGTATGTCCAGGGCGAATGGATCCCCGCCGGCAGCCCGGTGGTTTCGCTGTTGCCGCCGCAAAACCTCAAGGTGCGCTTCTTCGTCCCGGAAACCCGCATCGCCGCGCTGAAACCTGGTCAGACCGTGCAGGTATCCTGCGACGGCTGCGGCGCGCCGCTGGCCGCCACCGTCAGCTATATCGCGCCGCAGGCCGAATACACCCCGCCGGTGATCTATAGCCAGGAGAACCGCAACAAGCTGGTATTCCTGGTCGAAGCGCGCCCGGCAGCCGATGCCGCCGCCAAGCTGCACCCCGGCCAGCCGGTGGATGTGAGTTTGAATTGAAGGCAAAGACAATCGCATTTGCAGATACTGCCGCGCAACTCCCCCCTCTCCCGCAGGCGTACCCTGAAGGGCATAAAGGAGAGGGCCGGGGTGAGGGCGTATATCTCCCCACCCCATCCTCAAAACTTCCCACTGGTCTTCGTACTTTCGCCCGCGATCTCCGCACCCGCCAAACCGATGCCGAAAATTTGCTCTGGGGGTTGCTGCGAAACCGCCGCCTGCTCGGCCTGAAATTCCGCCGCCAATTCCCGCTATCGCCCTACATCCTGGATTTTTACTGCCACGAGGCATCCTTGGCAGTTGAATTGGACGGCGGTCAACACGCCGAACAGCAACAGTACGACCAGCAACGAACTACGCATCTGGAAAACCAGGGCATTACCGTGCTGCGCTTCTGGAACAACGAGGTGTTGCAGCAAACCGAAAGCGTGCTGGAAAAGATTTACCTGACTCTCGAAGCGCAGGCTCCCTCATCCCCGGCCCTTCTCCCGCTTGCGGGAGAAGGGAGAAAACCTCTTTCTGAGCAAGGTTGAATTGATGCAGCAACGTTCTCCAAAACAAAGTAAAGAACCAAATCTCCCTCTCCCGCAGGCGTACCCTGAAGGGCATAAAGGAGAGGGCCGGGGTGAGGGCGCTGCCATCGCCAATCCAACTTCAAATCACCCCTCATCTCTGGTCATTAATGTCGAAGGCTTGAGCAAGCGTTTCAACGGCCTGCTGGCGGTGAACAACCTCGCTTTGCAGGTGCGGCGCGGGGAAATCTACGGTTTCCTCGGCCCCAACGGCAGCGGCAAGACCACCACCATCCGCATGTTGTGCGGGCTGCTCACGCCCGACGGCGGGCGCGGCACTTGCCTCGGTTACGACGTGATCCGCGAGACCGCGCTGATCAAGCGCCAGGTCGGCTACATGACGCAGCGTTTCAGCCTCTACGAAGACCTCTCGATCCGCGAGAACCTCGATTTCACCGCGCGCATCTACGGCATGGCCAACCGTCGCCGGGTGGTGGATCAGGCGCTGGAGCGCCTCGGTCTGGGCGACCGCCAGAAACAACTGGCAGGGAACTTGTCCGGCGGCTGGAAGCAACGGCTGGCGCTGGCCGCCTGCATGTTGCACGAACCCAAACTGCTGCTGCTCGACGAGCCCACCGCCGGCGTCGATCCCAAGGCGCGCCGGGATTTCTGGGACGAAATCCACCGCCTCGCCGGTGAAGGCATCACCGTGCTGGTCAGCACCCATTACATGGACGAGGCCGAGCGTTGCCATCGCTTGGCCTACATCGCCTACGGCACGCTGCTCGCGCAGGGCACGGTGGCGGAAGTGGTGGAAAATTCCGGGATCGTTACCTGGATGGTGGAGTGTGCCGACGTTTACGCGCTGGGCGCGCAATTGCGCGGACGGGCGGGAATCGAACAGGTGGTGCCGTTCGGCAACGTACTGCACGTCAGCGGCACCGACCGGGCCTTGCTGGAGCAGTCCATCGCACCTTTCCGGGAACTCGGCGAGTGCCGCTGGACGGCTATCCAGCCGGGGCTGGAAGACGTGTTCATCCAGATGATGGAAGGAGCCCGCGACAATGTCTGAACGCTTTGCCTGGCACCGCTTTATCGCGGTGGTGATGAAGGAATTCATCCAGATGCGCCGCGACCGCCTGACCTTCGCGATGATGGTGGGCATTCCGCTGATCCAGTTGGTGCTGTTCGGTTTCGCCATCAATTCCGATCCCAAGAATCTGCCCACCGCTGTGCTCTCCGCCGACCACAGCGAATTCTCGCGCAGCTTCGTGCGCGCGCTGGAAAACAGCAGCTATTTCAAGGTGACCGCGCAGCCCGCCAGCGAGCGCGAGGCGGAACGGATGATCGCCGAGGGCGAGGTGCAGTTCGTGGTCAACATTCCGCAGAATTTCTCGCGCCGCCTCCAGCGCGGCGAACATCCGGCGATCCTGATCGAAGCCGACGCCACCGATCCGACCGCGGTCGGCAATGCGGTGGGCGCGTTGAGCCAGCTCGCGCAGAGCGCGCTCGACCACGATCTGCGCGGCGTGCTGCAACCGCTGCAAGGCAAACCCGCGCCGTTCGAGGTGCGCCTGCACCGGCGCTACAACCCCGAAGGCATCACCCAGTACAACATCGTGCCGGGGCTGATGGGGGTGATCCTGACCATGACCATGATCATGCAGACCGGGCTGGCGATGACCCGCGAACGCGAGCGCGGCACCATGGAAAACCTGCTTGCCACCCCGGTGCGCCCGTTCGAGGTGATGGCCGGCAAGATCGTGCCCTATATCATGGTCGGCTATATCCAGGTAACGCTGATCTTGCTCGCCGCGCGGCTGATCTTCGGCGTGCCGATTCTGGGCAGCGTGATGCTGCTGTATATCGTGGTGTTGGCCTTCATCGCCGCCAACTTGTCGGTCGGGCTGATGTTCTCCACCGTCGCGAAAAACCAGATGCAGGCGATGCAGATGACGTTTTTCTTCTTCCTGCCGTCGATGCTGCTGTCCGGCTTCATGTTCCCGTTCCGCGGGATGCCGGAATGGGCGCAAAAGGTCGGCAGCGTGCTGCCGCTCACCCATTTCCTGCGCATGGTGCGCGGCATCCTGCTGAAGGGCAACGGCCTGCTGGAAACCCTGCCGCACTTGTGGCCGATAGGCCTGTTCCTGCTGACGGTGGTGGCGATCGGTTTGAAGCGCTATCGCAAGACGCTGGATTAGCCCGGCGCAGTAAGACCCTGTACGATGCGGCTTGAATTCATTATTTACCGGAGCAAGCAGTGATCAATAACGACGTATTACGCAGCATTCGCTACGCGCTGGACTTTAGCGACGCCAAGGTGGTGGAGATCATCAAGCTGGCCGAGCGCGACATCGAACAATCCGAAGTCACGAACTTCCTGAAAAAAGAGGATGAAGAAGGCTTTGTCGATTGCGGCGCCGATGTGATGGTGGCGTTCCTGGACGGCTTGATCATCCACCGCAGGGGCAAGCAGGAGCCCAAGCCGGATCAGCCGCCGAAGAAGCCGGAGCGCCGCCTGACCAATAACGCGATCCTGAAAAAACTGCGGGTGGCGTTCGAGCTGAAAGAAGAGGATTTGCACCAGATCCTGGAGCAGGCCGGATTCAGCGTGTCCAAGCCCGAGCTTAGCGCCTTGTTCCGCAAGAAAGGACACAGCAACTACCGCACCTGCGGCGACCAGTTGCTGCGGAATTTCCTGAAGGGCCTGGTGATGCGCTACCGGGCTTGATATGAAAACCCCGAAAAGACTCCAGCCGCTGATTGAAGACGGGTTGGTCGACGAGGTCATCCGCCAGTTGATGAGCGGCAAGGAGGCGATGGTTTTCGTGGTGCGCTGCGGGGAGGAGATTCGTTGCGCGAAGGTCTACAAGGAGGCGAACAAGCGCAGCTTTCGCCAGAGCGTGGATTACACCGAGGGGCGCAAGGTAAAAAACAGCCGGCAGGCGCGCGCGATGGAAAAAGGCTCGCGCTACGGCCGCAAAGCGCAGGAAGAGGCGTGGCAGAACGCCGAGGTGGATGCGCTGTACCGCTTGGCCGCTGCCGGGGTGCGCGTACCCAAGCCCCATAATTTCCACGAGGGCGTGCTGCTGATGGAGCTGGTGACCGACGCCAGCGGCAATGCCGCGCCGCGCCTCAACGATCTGGTGCTGACGCCGGAACTGGCGCTGGAATACCATCGCGCCCTGGTGATGCAGGTGGTGCGCATGTTGTGTGCCGGGGTGGTGCACGGCGACTTGTCGGAATACAACGTGCTGGTCGGCAGCGACGGGCCGGTCATCATCGACCTGCCGCAGGCGGTCGACGCGGCCGGCAACAACCACGCGCGCAGCATGTTGGAGCGGGATGTGGACAACCTGGCGAGTTACTTCGGGCGCTTTGCGCCGGCCTTGCGCAGCACCGATTACGGCAAGGAAATCTGGGCATTCTACGAGCGCGGCGAGTTGCATCCCGAGGTCGAATTGACGGGGCGTTTCGTGCGTAGCGAGAAACCGGCAGACCTGGTCGGGGTGATGCGCGAAATCGACGATGCGTGCGCCGAAGAGGCGGCGCTACGGCTGCGCCGGCAAGAAGCGCAACAGCGCCCGTAATAGGGGCGGAGACGCTATCTCGTGAAAAGGATACCGGCTGATTATTTCAGTACGGTCCTGGCCCCGGTGCGGGGCAGCAACTCGCTAACGATTTCGCCTTCGCGCAGGGAATAGGCGACGCCTTCCAGATCATTCTCGATCTCGCAGGTGCGGTTGCCGATCTGGATGCGCATCCCGGGATAAATTATCTTGCCTGCGACCACTTTCGCGTTCTCCGCCAGCGAAATATGGCGCAGCATTTCTTCCTGCTTCGCTCCCAGTTGGCTGATTTCTTCCAGCAGGTTGGCGAGGGTTTTTTCCGCTTTATCTATGACTTCCGGGGTGCCGCGCTGGGCATTGCCGCGCAAGAATGCGAGCAGCTTTTCGACGTTTTCCCGCCCGGCGGCTTTGAGTTCCAACTCCTTGGAAATATTCAGCAACTCGGTATGCAGATGGGGATTGACGCCGACTTCGACCAGGGTTTTGAGATGCGACGGTGAGCCCATGATTTGCGCCTTGACCAGCAGGGTGGCGCTGGCCTTGCCGCCGATCAGGCAGCCTTTCTGGTTTTCGTCCTTGCCGACGATGATCTGGTTGGTGGCCAGCAATTCGCTTTGCATGACGGCCTCGTCGACAAAAATGCTGTCTCCGGCTTCGATATGGGCGTTCTGGACAAAGCGGGCATGGAAAGTTCCGCCGCAATGCACTTGCGAAATGGAATTGGCCCCTCCTTTTTGGTCTTCATGGCGACCGATCACGCCGCCGCCGATGTGTATGTTGCCGCCGGCGATCAGGGTGGCCGCTTCCACGGTGCCGCCGATCTGGATGTCGCCGCTGGTTTCGATGGTCATGCCGGCCAGAACGTCTTTCTGGATGACCACGGTGCCTTCGAAATGAATATTGCCGGTCGAGATGTCGGCGCTACCCAGCGTCATCACCGGTTCGACGACGATGCCGTTATCCACTACCACCGGCTGGCCGGCGATGGATGAGGTAAGCAGGTCGGGGTCGTCGGCGGCAAATGCGGTGCCATCCAAGCGGGCAGCGAACATCGCGGCCTTGCCGGTTTTCGGGGGGACGATATGACCGAACACGTTCACGCCGGGACTGCCTTCGGTCGGCGGGATGCGCCGCATCAGCGATTCGTTGGGCTTGACCGTCACCACACCGCCCAGTTCGCGGAAGTTGGCGATTCCCTTTTCGTCCAGCGCGGGTTTGCGCTCGCTGGCCGTCGATATAAGCATGTTCAGCGTGCCGTCCTGCCCATGCACCGGCGGAGTGCCTTTGGCGATGGCGATGCCTTCCGCGCTGCCGCAGTGGATCGCGGTTTCGATGTTTTCATCGATAATTCCCGAGACGATGCCCTTTTCCGCCATCGCATCGAGGATCTGCGATTTGGTGACAGCCTGCCCGCCTTGAGGCGGGAACAGTAGCAGAGCCACCGCCATCAAATCCGGGCTGATTTCGAGGCGGAATTCGCCGTCGCGTACCTCGCCGATCTGGAGATCGAACGGCTCGCTGCCGGCGTTGCATTTCCGCACCAGGTCGGCAAGCGCGATTTCGTTGAAATACAGGTCGCTAAACTGGCTGGCGGCGAGGTGCTGTTTCAGCCAGCCGATCTCCAGCCGCCCACTGTCCGGTTGCGGCGCATGGCTGGCAATCAGCTTGCGGTTCGTCTCGTCCAGGCGGTAGCTCAAGCCCTTGCCGTTTTCTTCCTCGCCTTGCATTTTGTCTCCTAATTCCTAATGACCGGGACAGGATTATGGTTGTTATGATAAGCGCATAGATTAACCCCCGCGCCGTATAACCGCAATATTTGAGGCTTGCGCCGGGTGGGAACTCGTGCGGTATTGTGAGAAGCTGCTCCCGCGATAAGCAAAATCCACGAAAAGTGGCGTTGGAAAAAAACGATTCATGCTATGATTTTTGTCAATTCACTCACCGTTGATAACGCCATGTTCGATCATCAGGATGTCTTTGTCGCATTGAACGGTAAATTGCCGCTACCGGACAAGATCGAATCCGTTCATCTGATGCTGAAACAGCGCTTTCCTTTCATCGACCGGATTGCGGTAGCCGTCTACGACAAGAAAACCGATCTGCTCAAAACCTTTGTCCACAGCAGCAGCGGGGATCAGCCGTTGAGCTTGTACGATGCCAAACTGGCGAATTCCGCCTCCTTGCTGGAAATCCTCAAAGTCGGCCGGCCCCGGGTGGTAAACGATCTCGAAGTTTTCGACCGTGTTACCGCCGAACATGCCCGCCGCATCGCCTCGCAAAAGTACGGTTCCAGCTATACCATGCCGATGTTTCTCAACGGGGAGTTTTTCGGTTTCCTGTTCATCAACTCCTACCGCAAGCAGGTTTTCGACGAATCCGTGCTGCATTACCTGGATATGGTCGGCCACTTGTTGTCGCTGTTGGTGATTCACGAGATAGGCACCACCCGGAACCTGGTGTCAACCGTCAGAACCGCCGCGGATATGGCGCATCACCGGGATTTCGAAACCGGCTCGCACCTCGACCGCATGGCCAACTATGCGCGCCTGATCGCCAAGGAAGTAGCGAAGAAACACCAGCTCAACGACGACCTTGTGGAACATATTTTTCTTTTTTCGCCGCTGCATGACATCGGCAAGATCGGCATTCCCGACAGCATCCTGCTCAAGCCGGCCAAGCTGACCGAAGACGAATTCGACTTGATGAAGACCCATACCGTGAAAGGGGCGGAAATCATCGACCAGATGCTGGAGAATTTCGGATTGAACGAGTTGCCTTATGTGGATATTCTGCGCAACATCGCCCTGCACCACCACGAATCCCTGAACGGCAGCGGTTATCCCAATGCGCTGCTAGAGGCGGAGATTCCGCTCGAAGCCAAGATCGTCGCAGTCGCCGACGTGTTCGATGCGCTGACCAGCAAGCGCCCCTATAAGGAAGCCTGGAGCAACGACAAGGCGTTCGCCTTGTTGGAAGAAATGGCCGGCAGCAAGTTCGACCGCGATTGCGTCGCGGCCTTGGTAGCGGTTCGCGAGGAGGTCGAAGCGGTGCAGCGGCGTTTCAGTGAAGATGCGCTTGGTTAAGCGCTTGGCAGCAGCGCTTCCGGGCTGACCGCCGAACCCACCACTTCGACCACCTTGTGGCGCCCGCTAGCGCCGTGTTTCAGGATGATTTGCGCGGCGGGCACGGCGAAACGCTTTTTCAGGAAATCGAGCAAGGCCGTATTGGCGGCACCTTCCACCGGCGCGGCAGCGATGCGAATTTTCAGGGCGTCGCCGTGCAGCCCGGCGACCTCGGTGCGTTTGGCGCCGGGCTGGATATGTAGCGTGAGGGTGACGCTACCGTCTTTCTTCTGGTACCAGTTCATTATCAAGTTTTGAATGTTGAGTGTTGAGTGTTTAGTTGATGTCGCCGCGCCAAGCGCGGCGGTATTTGGATCGGGCGCGAAGGCGCACCACAACTCAAAACTAAACACTCATAACTAAAAACTGCTTTT
>CALMWM010000312.1 GCA_937873435.1 uncultured Gallionellaceae bacterium | reverse complement strand
AGGGATGCCGATACTGCGTAGAATGCCGCATCTCGATTTAACCAAGGATACGAAACGTGAAGAGAACCGATCTGGCAAAGAATGCCGGCCTGAAAATACAGGGAAAAATCAATCAGGCAGGCTCGCCCGGCCGTTTCGGCAATGCAGCCGGGGCGTTGCCGGACCGGCGCGAGCAGCGCAAGCTCGACCAGGCGCTCGGCCTGGTGCCGTTCGCGGTGAAGCTTAACGGCGAGCTGATCAAGCAGGTTCAGGAAATGGTGCAGAGCCGCCAGATGGGCGTGAACGAGGTGGTGGCCGATTTGTTGAAGAAGGGGCTGGCCGCCGCTTGAGTGCCGTGCCTGTTGCTTGACCAGAAAATTCTGATTTTTTATCCGCTCTGATGAAAAATCGGGTGTACATGCTATTATTAGAACCGCAACGAGTTGATATTTGTCATGAGATATTGACGCATTAAATTCGGGGCATGAGAAAGGCAAACTCTGCCGAAAGGCGAGGACGCAAAACCACCGGTCTACCTGGCTTATGCCACACGACAGCGGGGTTGCCAGCCAGATGGGGAGCCGCTTTCCGTCTGTTGTCTTCACGGCGTCCTTCCTCTCCGCAGTGCTTACGTTTGCCACGCTGTTAACCCGACACCCTGAACCTGGGCATAGCCAGTTCAGTGTTGCCAACGGACTTGAGGAGATTCACCATGGTCAAACATTCTGCACTCGTCGTCGACCCCTCTTCCGCAATGCGGAAATACGTCAAAACCATACTCATGGACGAACTGAATTTTCACGAAACCCATGAGGCGAAAAATGCCAGCGATGCCCACCAACTGCTGAAATCGAACCGTTCCATCTCCTGGATTTTCAGCGAATGGGAGTTGCCCGATGTTTCTTCCCGCGATTTTCTGGGAAAACTGCGCAGCGATAATGCGGAAGCGATGAATCGCTTTGTCATGCTCACCGGCAAGGAAGATTTTTTCGCGCGCAAGCTGGCGATCGAGGAAGGCGTCGCCGATTACCTGTGTAAACCGTTTTCATCGCTGGAATTGGCGCGCAAGGTACAACGCCTGGAAGCTTTGGTGGAAAGACGCAATGCCAAGCGTTTCACGGCAGGCATGTCTTGCGAGATCGACATCGGTTTTGACTTCTTCAACGAATACGCTGCTACCTTGGTGGATATTTCCGCTACGGGCTGCCGGGTAAAAACCTCGTGGCTCCACCCCGGTAGTGGT
>CALMWM010000311.1 GCA_937873435.1 uncultured Gallionellaceae bacterium | reverse complement strand
ATCATGGCAAAAGGCAAGTTTGAGCGGACGAAGCCGCACGTAAACGTGGGCACGATTGGTCACGTTGATCATGGCAAGACCACGCTGACGGCAGCGATCACCACGATTCTGTCGAAGAAGTTTGGTGGCGAAGCCAAAGGTTACGACCAGATTGACAGTGCACCGGAAGAAAAGGCGCGCGGCATCACCATCAACACGGCTCACGTTGAATACGAAACGCAAGCACGTCACTACGCACACGTTGACTGCCCTGGCCATGCTGACTACGTCAAGAACATGATCACCGGCGCCGCGCAAATGGACGGCGCCATCCTGGTGGTATCCGCTGCCGACGGCCCGATGCCGCAGACTCGCGAACACATCCTGCTGGCTCGCCAGGTAGGTGTGCCGTACATCATCGTCTACATGAACAAAGCCGACATGGTTGACGATCCCGAGCTGCTCGAACTGGTCGAAATGGAAGTGCGCGAGCTTCTTTCCAAATACGACTTTCCCGGCGACGACACCCCGATCATCATCGGCTCTGCACTGAAGGCCCTGGAAGGCGACCAAAGCGACATCGGCGAACCCTCCATCTTCAAGCTGGCCGACGCCCTGGACAGCTACATTCCCCTGCCTGAGCGCGCCATTGACGGCGCCTTCCTGATGCCTGTGGAAGACGTATTCTCCATCTCCGGTCGCGGCACCGTAGTGACTGGACGTATCGAGCGCGGCATCGTCAAGGTCGGCGAAGAAGTCGAAATCGTCGGCATCAAGCCCACCGTCAAGACCACCTGCACCGGCGTCGAAATGTTCCGCAAACTGCTCGACCAAGGTCAGGCAGGCGACAACGTCGGCGTCCTGCTGCGCGGCACCAAGCGTGAAGACGTCGAACGCGGTCAAGTGCTGGCCAAGCCGGGCAGCATCACCCCGCATACCAAGTTTGCCGCAGAAATCTACGTCCTGAGCAAGGACGAAGGTGGTCGTCATACCCCGTTCTTCCAGGGTTACCGTCCGCAGTTCTACTTCCGCACCACCGACGTCACCGGCTCGATCGAACTGCCGGCCGGCACGGAAATGGTGATGCCTGGCGACAACATCTCCATCACAGTCGCGCTGATTCAGCCGATCGCCATGGAAGAAGGCCTGCGCTTCGCGATTCGCGAAGGTGGTCGTACTGTCGGCGCCGGTGTGGTTGCCAAGGTAATCGAGTAATTAAACTTACGCGGTGGACTTTGGTCCGCCGCATCGCTCTTTGGAAAAAACATGCAAAGCCAAAAAATCCGTATTCGTCTAAAAGCGTTTGACTATCGCCTTATTGATCAGTCCGCCCTTGAAATCGTTGAAACCGCCAAGCGTACCGGTGCCGTAGTAAGGGGGCCCGTTCCCTTGCCGACTCGTATTGAGCGCTTTGACATCCTGCGTTCGCCGCATGTCAACAAAACATCGCGCGATCAGCTGGAAATTCGTACACACCTTCGTTTGATGGATATCATTGATCCTACTGACAAAACGGTAGACGCTTTAATGAAGCTGGATTTGCCGGCTGGTGTGGATGTGGAAATCAAGCTGTAATTGAGTATTTGTGTGGCTGGTGAAACTGTGTATAATGCACGGTTTTCCAGCGGCAGTATTGCTGTTGTTTGATAGTTTGTCGGTCAATCGTAACCGGCCATGTTAATAAGGAAAATTGTGATGAGCCTAGGACTTGTCGGTCGCAAGGTCGGCATGACCCGCATTTTCACTGACGACGGAAGCTCCGTTCCAGTGACAGTGTTGGACGTGTCGGATAACCGTGTGACTCAAATCAAAACCGCTGCAACGGATGGCTATTCGGCTGTTCAAGTGGCGTTCGGTGAGCGTCGTAAGAGTCGCGTTACCAAAGCTCAGGCTGGGCATTACGCCAAGGCTGGTGTTGAAGCGGGTACTATTCTGAATGAATTCCCTGTGTCGGCCGATGAGGCTGCCAAGTTTTCGCTTGGCGGTAAAGTTGGTGTTGATCTTTTCCAGGTTGGGCAAATTGTCGATGTGACAGGGACTACTCAGGGTAAGGGTTTTTCCGGCGCAATCAAGCGTCATCATTTCAGCTCCAACCGTGCAAGTCATGGTAACTCTCTGTCGCACAATCGTGCGGGTTCGATTGGCACAGCGCAGGACC
>CALMWM010000310.1 GCA_937873435.1 uncultured Gallionellaceae bacterium | reverse complement strand
CCACCAAGGAAAAAGGCACCGGCATCGGCCTGTACATGTCGAAAATGATCATGGAGCACATGAACGGCAGCATTGAAGTCCGCAATACCGGGGATGGCGCGGAGTTCCGGCTGGTGCTGCCGCAAGGAATGTAGTACTCACTCATCTTGAATTGCGTGCGAGTAGGGGCGACCTCCAGCCCCCCCTACTTGCACTTGGCGAAATAAGCCTCTACCACCGCACGATCCAGATGGTAATGGCAAAGCCGCTCGCACCCTGCGACCAACACCGGCACCCATTCGCCATAGCGCGCTTCCAGCGACTCATCCTCATCGACATCGACGATTTCCAGTTGGAAACCATAACTCGGCTGAACAGCTTCCAGTGCCGCCACCATGTCGTGGCAAAGGTGGCAATATTCGCGGCTATAGACGGTTAGCAGCAAGTTGTTATTCCAGCCGCAGCGGCACGAACAGTGCGTTGTTGCCGCGTCGCACCAACAAGGCGAAGGTGCTGCCCGGTTTATACGGGGACAGCAACTGGTTGAACTGCTCGACGGTTTTCACATCGCGGTTATTGAACGACAGGATCACGTCGCCGCGCTGGATGCCGGCGCGAGCTGCCGGGCCATCGGCATCCTCGACCAACAGGCCGTGGTCGATCTTCATTTCCCTGAGCTGACTTTCGCTCAGCTCGTTAAGGGTCAAACCGGCACGGTTGGCGGCCTTGGCGCTCTTGCTGCTGCGTGAGCTTTGCGCCAGCTTTTCCGTGGGCATTTCGCCTACCGTTAGCGTCAGCTCCTTGGCAGCGCCTTTGCGCCATACCTGCACCGTAATTTTTTTGCCGGGTTTGACCGCACCTACCAAGCGCGGCAGGTCGCTCGAACTCTCCACGCTCTTGCCGTCGAATTTCAGTACCACATCGCTGACTTCCAGGCCGGCCTTGTCGGCGGGACTGTTCTTTTCGACATTGGCGACCAGTGCGCCGCTCGGCTTGGACAGGCCGAACGATTCGGCCAGTTCCTTGTTCATTTCCTGAATAACCACGCCGAGCCAGCCGCGGCTGACCTTGCCGCCAGATTTCAGCTGGTTGGAGACTTCCATCGCCACGTCGATCGGAATGGAAAACGCCACCCCCATGTAACCGCCGGAGCGGCTGTAGATTTGCGAATTGATGCCGACCACTTCGCCTTTCATGTTGAACAGCGGGCCGCCGGAATTGCCGGGGTTGATCGCCACGTCGGTCTGGATGAACGGCACGTAGTTTTCCTGCGGCAGCGAACGTCCCTTGGCACTGACGATACCGGCAGTAACGCTGTTCTCGAAACCGAACGGCGAGCCGATCGCCACCACCCACTCGCCCACCTTGAGCTGGTCGGGGTTGCCCAGCGTCACTTTGGGCAGGTTGCTGGCCGCGATCTTGATCAGCGCCACGTCGGTACGGCGGTCGGTACCGATGACCTTGGCCTTGTATTCGCTCTTGTCGGTAAGGCGCACGTTCACTTCATCGGCGCCGTCCACCACATGGGCATTAGTCAGGATGTAACCGTCGGCGCTGATGATGAAACCGGAACCCATCGACTGGGTCTTATGCTCGCGCGGCTGGCCGCGGTGCGGCGGCTGGAAACGGCGGAAAAACTCGTAGAAAGGGTCGTCCTCGGAAAGTCCGGGAAACTGGGGCACGCCCATATCGCCGCGCACCATCTGGGTGATGCTGATGTTGACCACCGCCGGCCCCTGCTTTTCCACCAGCTGGGTAAAATCGGGCAAACCCTGAGCATGTGACAAGGTCGCGAACAAGACCAGAAACAAGGAAAAAAGTAGACGTTTCAACATTTTTTGTGACTCTCTCCGTAGAAGTTAACGACATTGCCTTCAACTACCCGGTTCAGCACCACCGGCTGATAGCCTCCGCCGTCGGTCATCCGCGCCGAGTAATAACGTGAGCCGAAATATCCGGCCACCAGTCCGATCAGGGCGCCCAGCATCGCGTAGCCATCGGCGGCAGCGGGCGTGGCCGCCAGTTGGTTGCCGCTAATAGCACCGGTCACCAGCAGCAGCAAGGGAGGGATATAGATCGCCAGCACGCCCTTGAACAGCATCCTATCCGCGACCCCGATGACGACCCGGTCGCCTGCCTTGACTCCCAGCTGGTTGCGCGCCCGATACAAGGGCATTTTCCGGTCGAAAAAACCGATCAGCGTGGCAGTGCCGCAACTTTCGCCCTGCTTGGCGCAACCGCCGCAACTCGACTGGCGCTGCGCCTGGATATAAGCGACATCGCCTTCGACTTTGACCACCACGCCTTCGGCTTCGATCATTTTTTATAACCTGAGTTCACTGCGAATGTCGCGAATGAAAAAACCGAAAACGACCCGTCGCCGGTTCTTACCTGCCGCCCGTATCAAGCACGACTGAGTTGCCGATCTGCGACACCGTCGCCGCCGGCACTTCACCCAACACCGTCACCTGGTAATCGTCCAGCACCTTGGCGTAGACGTTGATGATGCCCTGGCTGGACGAACCCTGGACCGGCTTCACCGAGGCCGACAAAGGTTCGATGAACACCGAAACGGTCGCCAGCCCGTCGGAATAGACCAATTGATTGAAAGGATGCGCCTTGCCCGGCATGGTGCGTTTGAGCGCCAGGATTCTGGTAAAGCCGGGAGGTAACGCGGATACATTCCAACTCTTTTCCGATTGCCGGATATCGCTTACCACGGCCTTGTCTGTGTTAAGCACCACCTTGCGGCCGGTAAGTTTCGGCTTGAGTTGTTCCTTGTCGATCTTCCCGCCGATGACCAACTGGGTGAAAGCGGTTTGCGCCAGCACCTCGTGCTTCTCGTTGAGCATACTGGCCTTGAGCAACATGCCGCTGGCGCTATCGGCGCAAAGACGGTGGCTGTAACGGTAATTGTCCTTGGGGTCGAGGATGATGTATTGACACGGAATACCGGTTACGCGTCCGATTTTTCCTATCTTGACCTGGTAATTGTCCAGCAGGGTGTTCACCTGGCTGGGCAGCAAGGCCGGGAAAATCTTCCTGAATTTGCGCTTTTCCACCACCACGCTGCTGGTGTCGCCCTCAAAACACAACACCTCGTCGTTGTTACGCACGATTTCGCGCGGCGTGTCGTCGAGCACTTCGAGCTTCTCATGCTCGCCGCGCTCGTCGTGGAGATGGGCAATCTTGAAAGTTTCGACCCGGTTGCCGTATTGATAAATATAGGTACCGGAATAATTCAGCTGCTGGGCCGCATCGGCAATTTTATGTAACCAGGCAACACCCTCCGTCTGCTCGGCGTGTGCCGGCAAAACACCGCACAACACACCCAGCAATGCAACGCGCGACACTTGCCTCATTTAGCTTGACCCTGTTGCCTTTCCAGCGACGCCTGGAGATAAGGGGATGCGCCGTGAATCGCGGCGACGGAATATTCCTGATGCGCGTTCAGGAAGTAATTGATGTTTTGCGGCATGTTTTCGACCTCGGCACTGGCGATCATCGCCTGATTCTTTGCCGAGTTGACGCTGCCGTCGGGCTGGTTAAGCTGAAAGGCAGTCCAGGCCACCAACGACACCGCTGCCAGCGATGCCGCCAGCGACCAGTTCAACGCCGGTCGCGGCGGAGTGCGGGCGGCACGCGGCGCCAATACAGTGGGTTCGGCAGCCAGTCGTTCGGCAAAACGCTCCTTGAAGCCATCCCCCCACACCGGCGTCTGGCGCAAGCCGTCGCCGATCATGTGGTAAATTTCCCAATCGGCCCGCAAGGCCTCATCCTGTTTGAGTTTGCCGAGAACAATGCGCAATTCCTCGTCGTCCAGTTCCCCGTCCATCAAAGCCGAAATCTGATTTTTCATCGTTACCACCTCTTATCCTTACTGGTACCCAGCAGCGGGCGCAACCGCTCGGCAACTGCCTCGCGTGCCCGGAAAATCCGCGATCTCACCGTGCCGATAGGGCAATCCATCATCGCGGCGATATCCTCGTAACTCATGCCTTCGATTTCGCGCAAGGTCAGCGCGACCCGCAGTTCCTCGGGCAAACCCTCCACGGCCTTATTGACGGTGGCGGCAACCTGCTTGCTCATCAACTCGTTTTCCGGCGTGTTGCTCTCGCGCAGTTGATCGGCATCCTCGAAGGTTTCCGCTTCCTCGGCGCTGAAATCGGTCGTGGTCGGCGCGCGCCGTCCCTGCGACATCAGAAAGTTCTTGGCGGTATTGATGCCGATCCGGTACAACCAGGTATAAAAGGCGCTATCTCCCCTGAAGTTCGGCAGCG
>CALMWM010000309.1 GCA_937873435.1 uncultured Gallionellaceae bacterium | reverse complement strand
CAACTGGATTTTCTGCAGGCGAAAACACCTCCATTGATCGGGGTGGATATCAGTTCGTCCTCTGTAAAAATGGTCGAGATCGGTGAAGCCGGAAAAAACCAGTACAGGATAGAGCATTATGCGATAGAACCGCTGCCGCGGGATGCGGTGGCGGACGGCAATATCGCCAACCTGGACGCTGTCAGCGATTGTGTGCGTCGTGCTTGGAAGCATATGGGTACGCGCGTCAAGAATGCCGCCGTGGCGCTTCCCGCAGCGGCGGTGATAACCAAAAAAATCGTAGTTCCGGCCGGTTTGCGCGAGGAAGAACTGGAACTGCAGGTGGAAACCGAAGCCAACCAATACATCCCGTTTTCCCTCGACGAAGTCAACCTGGATTTTCAGATACTTGGCCCTGCCCCCGGGGACGGCGGCGAGGTCGAACTATTGATCGCTGCGTCGCGCAAGGAAAAAGTCGAAGACCGCGTCGCCGCCGTCGAAGCCGCGGGATTGAAAGCCTTGGTGATGGATGTCGAGACCTATGCTACCCAAACCGCAGCCGACCTGATCGTCAGGCAGCTGCCCAACGGCGGCAGAGACCGGACGGTAGCCATCGTGGATATCGGCTCCACCATGATGCATATCAATGTGCTGCTCAATGGGCAGTCGGTATATATGCGCGAACAGACTTTTGGCGGCAATCAGCTAACCCAGGAGATTCAGCGCCGTTACAGCCTGTCCGCCGAAGAAGCGGAAATCGCCAAGCGTGGCGGCGACCTGCCGGAAAATTATGTGGACGATGTGCTGCAGCCCTTTATGGACACAATGTCGTTGGAAGTGGCGCGCGCCATGCAATTCTTTTTTTCATCAACCCAATACAACCGGGTGGATCATATCCTGTTGGCCGGAGGATGCGCGAGCATTCCCAATCTGGATCAGGTGGTGACTGCGCGCACTCAAATCGACACACGAATCGCCAACCCCTTTCTCGGCATGGCCCTCAATAGCAGCATCAAGGCGCGCCAACTCAACTCGGACGCCCCTTCGTTGCTGATTGCTTGCGGCCTTGCATTGCGGAGATTTGACCCATCATGATCCGCCTCAACTTTGGACGCAAACCGACATCCGAGGGAACGGCAAGCAATCCGGCTTCAGGTGTTGCCACGACAGCGCTGTCGTTCGATTTGATTCGCATCAACCTTCTTCCCCATCGCGAGATGAAGCGCGCTGCGCGGCAGCGTCAATTCATTTTCCTGACCGCCTCGATCTCGGTACTGGCGCTGCTGATTGTCGTGCTGGTGCATGGCATTATCGGCGGCAAAATCGACACCCAGGGTGCACGCAATAGTTACCTGGAAGCAGAAACCGCCAAGCTCGACAAACAGATCGCCGAAATCCAGAAGCTCAAGGAACAAATCCAGGCCATGCTATCGCGCAAAAAAGTGGTGGAAACCCTGCAAAGCAACCGCTCGCAATCGGTTTACCTGCTCGACCAGATGGTGCGTTTGTTACCGGACGGCCTATACCTGAAATCCTTCAAGCAAACCGGCAACATAGTCAACATTCAGGGCTATGCGCAATCCAATGCACGGGTCGCAACCTTCATTCGCAATCTGGACGCATCGCCCTGGCTGGAATCCCCGGAATTGGTCATAACCAAGGCGGCTACCGTTGATAAGGTTCGCCTCAACGAATTCTCCCTCAACGTCAAATTGACCCCGCTGCAACCGCCCGATGATGAGAAGCAGGGCAAAAACGAGGCGAAACCCAAGGATAAGAATTCGTGAATAATCCCGACTTCAACCTAAAGTTCGACCTGGAAGAGTGGAAGCGACTCGACCCCAAGAATGTCGGAAGTTGGCCGACAGCGCCCAAAGTGGTGGTGTTGGCAGGGCTCTTTTTGCTGTTGCTGGCCGGCGGTTACTGGTTTGACTGGAGCGATCAGTTGACCCAGCTCGATACCGCGCATCAGAAAGAGGAAACACTAAAAACCGCCTTCATGGACAAAAAAAAGCAGGCGATCAATCTGGACACTTACCGCCAGCAACTGAAAGATCTGGAACAGGCATTCGGCGCGCTGCTCAAGCAGTTACCCAACAAATCCGAAATGGATGCCCTGCTGACCGATATCAATCAGGCCGGCTTGGGCCGCGGACTGGAATTCGAATTGTTCAAGCCGGAACCCAAGGAAAACATATCCGAATTTTATGCCGAATTGCCGATTACCGTGCGCATAACGGGCCGCTATCACGACCTCGGCGCTTTTGCCAGCGATGTATCGCTGCTGCCACGGATCGTAACGCTTAATGATATTGGCGTTTCCATCGGCAAGGACAATCTGCTGACAATGGAAGCTATTGCCAAGACTTACCGCTACCTCGACGACGACGAAGTCGCTGCGCAACGCAAAGCTGCAAAAGAACTAGCGGATAAGGCCAAGGGAGCAAAAAAATGAGAGCGCACCTGACAGCTCTCGTGTGCCTGGCACTGACGGCATGCAGCGGCGGCAACATGGATGATATCCGGCAGTTCGTGGAAAATTCCGGCCAGGGATTGCGCGGCAAAGTGGGCTCCTTGCCTGAAGTGAAACCTTACGAGCCTTTCTCATACAACGCATTCGATCTTGCCGACCCCTTCAAGCCGCGCAAGATCGGTCCGGGCAAAGGCCAGGAAGGCGGCCTGCAGCCCGACATGACGCGCCGCAAAGAGCCGCTGGAAATGTATCCGTTGGAAAACCTGAAAATGGTCGGTTTCCTGCAAAAGGAAAACATGAACTACGCTTTAATCGGCACCCCGGAAAAAGATTTGCATCAAGTAAAGGTAGGCAATTACCTGGGGCAGAATTTTGGCATCATCACCGATGTTGTGATTCGCAGCATCAGCGATGCAGAAATCAAACTGACCGAGCTTGTTCAGGATAGTTCCGGAAATTGGACGGAAAGACAAACCAGTATGGTGCTGATCGGGGATGAGGCGGAGCAAAAATCGTCCCCGACCACGCAAAAGTAAGCAGAGGCTGCCATGAAGATAACCAACCCATTGAACTCATTCCGTTTCTACCTGGCGTGTGTCGTTACCATGACCTTTGCCTGCATTCCAGCGCAATCGGTAGAAATGGCCGCGACCACTGCCTCAACCCAAAATAGTATCGAAACGCTGGAACACACCACACTGGAAAATGGCAAAATCGTGCTTAAAGTCGGCCTGAAACAACCACTCCAGGCGGTACCTGCCGGCTTTACCCTGAACAATCCGCCGCGCATTGCGTTAGACTTTCCCGATACGGCAAATGCGTTGGGAAAGAACATCCATGAAGTCGGAGAATACGCACTGCGCAACCTGAATATCGTCCAGGCAGGCAGCCGTACCCGCCTGGTATTCAACCTGACAAAACCGGCTGCCTATGAAACCAGCCTGGATGGAAAATATTTGCTGGTGACCGTACAGAATGCCCAAGCAGCCAGCTCGGTCTCCAACGTGACGCAGCGGTTCGCTGAAACTAGAGTCGACACGCCGCAACCCCACAACCTGAAAGCGGTAGATTTCCGGCGAGGTAGCAATGGCGAGGGACGGATAGTTGTCGACCTTTCCGACACCAATACCGAAATCGACATCCGTACCCAGGGCAAGAGTCTGGTGGTCGACTTTCTCAATACCACCATACCCCGCAGCCTTGAGCGCCGACTCGATGTAGTGGATTTCGCCACACCCGTGCAGACGGTCGAAACGCTTGCTCAAGGCATCAACACGCGCATGACCGTCGAACCTAAAGGTTTGTGGGAATATTCGGCATACCAGGCGGATCGCCAATTTATTATCGACGTCAAGTCAGTCGCGGAAGACCCCAACAAACTGGTACAAAGCGGCAAACCCGGATATGCCGGCGAAAAACTGTCCCTGAATTTTCAGAATGTAGAAGTTCGGGCTGTGCTCCAGATCATCATGGATTTCACCGGCCTGAACATCGTCACCAGCGATTCGGTGACCGGCAGTCTGACCCTGCGCTTGAAAGACGTGCCATGGGATCAAGCACTGGATATTATTCTCAGTGCACGCGGGCTGGATAAACGCAAAAACGGCAACG
>CALMWM010000308.1 GCA_937873435.1 uncultured Gallionellaceae bacterium | reverse complement strand
CCTTGAACAGGTTCTCCAGTTCCGCGGGGGAAATCCGCGGGAGGATGGTGGGGTTGTTGATCTTGTAGCCATTGAGATGGAGGATCGGCAGCACCGCGCCGTCGCGGATCGGGTTGAGAAACTTGTTGGAATGCCAGCTGGTCGCCAGCGGCGCGGTTTCCGCTTCGCCGTCGCCGACCATCACCGTTACCAGCAGGTCGGGGTTATCGTAAGCGGCACCGAAGGCGTGGGAAATGCTGTAGCCCAGCTCGCCGCCCTCGTGGATCGATCCCGGGGTCTCCGGCGTGCAATGGCTGCCGATGCCGCCGGGGAAGGAGAATTCCTTGAAAAACTGGCGCATCCCTTCCTCGTCCTCGCCCTTGTTGGGATAGACCTCGCTGTAGGTGCCTTCCAGGTATACCGGGCCGAGGATGCCGGGCGCGCCGTGGCCGGGGCCAGCGAGGAAAATCGCATCCTGGTCGTACTTGTTGATCAGGCGGTTGAGGTGGACGTAAGCGAACGCCAGGCCGGGACTCGATCCCCAGTGGCCGAGCAGGCGGCTCTTGACGTGCTCGGGCCGGAGCGGTTCCCTGAGCAGCGGATTGTCGCGCAGGTAGATCATCCCCGCGGCCAGGTAGTTGCAGGCGCGCCAGTAGCCGTCCATGGCACGGAGTTCGTCGGCGGATAATGCGGGCTGGAGGGAAACAGTCATGTCGTTCAAGGGAAACTCCTAAAATAATTCAATTTAAAACTGTTAAGTAATCCGTCGCGAGGCATTTGCGCACTGTAGGAGTGTTGCAACTTTCATGAAACGCCAATAAACAATTCGGGTTTATATTTGCCGGCAACTAGTGCGCCGCGAATTTCCAATGCGGGCAGCCGCTATTGGAAAACGGCGAGGTTAGCGCGTGCGCATTGCATTCGAGGTCCCGATTGCACATGCTGCGCTGACAAGCGCCCTGAGTACCTTCCATGCAAATAAAACTTTTTCGCCCGTTGCGCTCGCGCGGCCCCTTCCAGTCGGAGCAATTGCCGCAGACGCATTCGGTGGAAGGCAAGGGTATGAACTTAATGGTGGGAGGAAGCGTGGAAGCCAGGTTCGCAGCAAGATTCATAACTCACCTCAGGTCGTCGTTTGAAGGTCGGGACGGCAATCATAGGCGCGCTATGTAACAACCCTGTTACAGCGAAAAAAATTCGCATCGGCAGCTTTCAGGACAAATCGTTCGTGCGCGACAGCCAGGCAAAAAATATTTTAATGTCATATCGCCAATACCTTATAACCCACTCCATAAAGTCGATTCTAAAGTTGCGTCACAATTTCATAACTATTCTTCCCTAGTCTGGCCGACTCGCATCTTCTGCTCGACAGGGAGAAAAAATGAAAATCCTAATCGCGGAACATAGCCCGACCGGTCGCAACCAGTTAACCCAAATGCTGGAACTGGACGGCCACCAAGTCTTGCAAGCCGGCACCTGGAGAGAGACGCTGGCACAATTTATAGAACATCGCCCTGAATTGGTGCTGCTGGAACCCTCGATGCCGGATCTGGGAAGTCGTTGCAGCGCCCACGAACTCAAACGCTTGCGCTCCAACTACTTTGTACCGGTGATCCTGGTCACTTCCATTTCCGACCATATCACCCTGGCGCACTTCCTGGAGAGCGGTGCCGACGATTTCATCGACCCGCCTTACGACCACCTGGTGCTCAAGGCCAAAATCGCCGGCTTCGAGCGGGTGGACGAACTCTACCGCAGCCTGGAAAAATTCCGCACCAGCACCGAGCGGGAAATCACCCTCGCCAAACACATGTTCGACGCGATCATCGACCGCAAATCCGACGAAGCTCGCCATCTGCAACACTGGTCGCTCGCCGCCGGCCACTTCAGCGGCGATCTGCTGATTTTCGAACGCACCCCCGACAATACCCTGCACATCATGCTCGGCGACTTTACCGGCCACGGCCTGGTCGCGGCGGTCGGCGCGCTGCCCACTTCGGACATCTTTTATGCGATGACCAAGAAAGGCTGCGGCATCGGCGAAATCGCCGCCGAGATCAACCGCAAACTGCGCCGGCTGATGCCCATCGGGCAATTCTGCTCCGCCAGCCTGCTCGGCATCTCGCCCCGGATCAACCGGGTGGAAGTATGGAACGGCGGCCTGCCGCCTATCCTGTTGATCGACGAGCAGCGCCGGATCGTCCATCGCCTGAACTCTGACAAGTTGCCTTTAGGCATTGTGGATGCAGAAAACTTCGACGCGTCGACCGTCACGGTTGCCACCCATGGCGCATGTCACGCGATTCTTTACAGCGACGGACTGGTCGAGGCGCAGAACGCGGAAGGTTGCGAATTCGGCGTTAACGGCCTGGTCGACATGCTGGGTACGGCGTGCAAGAGTTGCTCGCTGATCCAGCTGATCAAGGAAGGCGTCATCGACTTTCTCGGCGGACTGGAACCGCACGACGACATTTCCCTGCTGGCCATCAACCTGGAGACATTATCGTGAGCGAAGAAAAACTCAGTGCGGCACAGTTGGCCGATCTCATCGCCAATTTATCGCAGATGGCCAAAAAAGTGCTGGCTGACGAAGCGCTATTTTTCACGCTGGTGCAGAAAAACAGCGACAGCCTGCTGATGGTCGGCAAGCATGACGGCAAAATCCTGTATGCCAACCCTGCCGCGGAAAAACTCTTTCATAGCGCGCCCGGCGAATTGACGGGCAAGCTGTTCGGCCATCCGATCAAGGAAGGGGAAACCAGCGAGATCGACGTCATCCAGTCCAGCCGCCGCAAATCCACTGCGGAGATGAATGTCACCGCGCTGGAATGGAACGGCGAGGACGCCTATCTCCTGTCATTGCGCACCACCGACGAGCGCCGCCGCCTCAAGGACAAGCTGCACAAAAACACCGACCGGCTGAACACCCTGATCAATGCCTCGCCGCTCGCCATCGTGGCGGTGGACATGCGCGGCCACGTCACCTTGTGGAACCAGGCCGCGGTGCGGACTTTCGGCTGGAGCGAAGGCGACGTGCTCGGGCAGCCGCTGCCGTTCATCGCCGACAGCGGCAGCGAATCGCTGCAGGACCTGGTCGAACAGGCACTCCTCGGAACCGGCTTGTCCGGCCACGAACTCACCGGCCAGCAGCGCAACGACGGCAGCGAACTCGACTTGCAGCTGTGGACGGCGCCGCTGCACACCACCCAGGAAATCACTAACGGCGCGATGATCTTCGCGGTGGACATTACCGAGCACAAGCGCTCCGAGAACCGCCTGCTCAATATCGTCGGCATCGACGCCCTGACCGGGCTGGCCAACCGCAGCCAATTCCGGATACGCCTGCACCAGGCCATCGAGCGGGTCAAACACGGCGAGCAGCCGCCTTTCGCGGTGTTCCATTTCGGCCTCGACCGCTTCAAGAAAATCAACCAGTCGCTGGGCCACGCGATGGGCGACCAGCTTTTGCATGAAATTGCGAAACGCCTTACCAATACGCTCTACGAGACCGATCTGGTGGCGCGTACCGGCGGCGACGAATTTTCCATTCTGGTGCGCGACATCCGCCATGTGCGCGACGGCGCGCACATCGCCCAACGCTTGCTCGATAGCGTCGCCGAGGTGTTTTTTACCGACGGCGGCGAACTCTACATGAGCGCCAGCATCGGCATCGCCGTTTACCCGCAGGACGGCACGGATGCCGACACCCTGCTGCACAGTGCGGACATCGCCATGCAGCGCGCCAAGGAACGCAGCGGCAGTACCAGCCAGTTCTACACCGAGGATCTCGATCAGCACGCCCGCGAGCAGTTAAGCATGGAAAGTAATCTGCACCAGGCCTATGAACGCGAAGAATTCCAGCTGTATTACCAACCCCAGATCAACCCGCGTAATGGCCGCATCGTCGGCGTGGAAGCCCTGCTACGCTGGTTCCACCCGGAACAAGGCAATATCTCGCCGGCCCGCTTCATCCCGGTGGCGGAACGCTCGGGGATGATCGTCCCGATCGGCGAATGGGTGCTGCGCACTGCCTGCGCCCAAGCCCAGGCTTGGGTCGAAGCGGGATTTCCGGCGGTGCGCGTCGCC
>CALMWM010000307.1 GCA_937873435.1 uncultured Gallionellaceae bacterium | reverse complement strand
AGGTGTGGATTTCGGTTCGGCTGTAAGCGCACTTGAGCGCGCAAGCGCATTAATATTGGAAACTTGTGGCGGTCACGCTGGAGAAATTGTCGAAGCCGTGGCGCAATTGCCGCCACGCGCCAATGTGACTCTGCGTTCTGACCGGGTGCGCCGGATTCTCGGTATTCCCCTCGACAGCGCTCGAATTGCGGAATTACTGGGACGCCTGGGATTCGATTTCCGTGATCAAGACGGCGCGTTCGATATTACTCCGCCGAGTTATCGTTTCGATTTGTGCATCGAAGAAGACTTTATTGAAGAAATCGCACGTCTTCACGGTTATGACCAATTTCCGGAAAACCCACCGTGCGGCAATATGAGGTTGCTGCCGTTATCCGAAACGGCTCGTGCTGCCCATGCTCTGAAAACTTTGTTGGCAGATAGGGATTATCAGGAAATTGTCAGCTACGCTTTTGTCAACGAGGCATGGGAATGTGACTTGGCAGACAATAAGCAGCCCGTCAGACTACTCAATCCGATCTCAAGCCAGATGAGCGTGATGCGCTCGACCTTGTTTGGCGGTTTGCTGGATACCCTTGTATTTAATATAAATCGCAAACAAGAACGAGTGCGGATTTTTGAAGCTGGCCGTTGTTTTAGTCGAACGGAAAATGGTTTTGGCCAGCCGGAAAAAATCGGCGGTTTGTGCTATGGTTCCGTCAAGCCAGAACAATGGGGTGAGACAGGGCGAACCGTCGATTTCTTCGATGCCAAAGCGGATGTGGAAGCGCTGTGCTACCCCGCGAAGCCAAGATTCGTGGCGTCGACTCATCCAGCTTTGCACCCCGGTCAATCTGCCGAAATCCTGTTGGACGGTATAACACTGGGCTGGCTCGGCACTTTGCACCCGAAGTGGCAACAACAATATGCCTTGCCAAGTGCGCCGGTATTGTTCGAGATGTCGTTAGATCCGCTCTTGCAGCGGGCGGTTCCAGCTTTTGTCGATGTTTCTCGTTTTCCTCCAGTGCGCCGTGATGTTGCTGTCATCGTTGATGAAGCGGTCAGTGTGCAATCCATGCTGGATAAGTTGATCGAGAACCTGCCGTCAAGTGTCGCTGATTTAACCCTTTTTGACGTGTATCGCGGCAAAGGCGTTGATTTAGGTAAAAAAAGTCTTGCATTCCGGTTGCTGATGCAAGATACTCAAAAAACTTTTACGGATGATGAAACCGATGCGGTGGTTTCGTCTCTGTTGCAAATTCTGGACGCCAACTTCGGTGCCAAGTTACGTAGTTGAGGAATTGTAATGACGTTGACGAAAGCTGAACTGGCCGATCTCCTGTTCGAGAAGGTCGGATTGAACAAGCGCGAAGCAAAGGATATGGTGGAATCTTTTTTCGAAGAGGTTCGTATTTCTCTGGAAAAGGGTGAAGGGGTGAAATTGTCAGGATTCGGCAATTTTGAATTGCGCGACAAGCCTGAACGTCCGGGGCGCAACCCGAAAACTGGCGAGGAAATTCCAATCACCGCTCGTCGCGTAGTGACTTTCCATGCCAGCCAAAAGCTCAAAGTGCTAGTGGAAACCGCCAACCATGGAACAGGCAACTAAGACCGAACTGCCGCCGATACCGGCGAAACGCTACTTTACCATCGGTGAAGTAAGCGAATTGTGCGATGTAAAACCGCACGTATTGCGCTATTGGGAACAAGAGTTTACTCAGCTCAAGCCGGTCAAACGGCGCGGCAACCGTCGCTATTACCAGCACCATGAAGTCTTGCTGATTCGCCGTATCCGCGAATTGCTCTACGAAGACCGCTATACTATAGATGGCGCCAGGCATGTATTGGAGGGCGTTGAAACTCCAAGACAGGAAGTCGCACCTCCGCTACAGCCCGTAACGGCTATTGCTGTTCCAGTTCCTGCGCAAAATGTCCCTCGTGTAAATCTCTTGGTGCTACGCAGGGAAATTAAAAGCATTCTGGAATCGCTGCAAACCTAGCTCAGTGCTACAAGATGGGCTATAATGCGCATCTTTCGGGGCGTAGCGCAGCCTGGTAGCGTACCTGCATGGGGTGCAGGTGGTCGGAGGTTCAAATCCTCTCGCCCCGACCAATAAAATCAACGACTTGCAAGAAATTGATACTTCTTGCAAGCCGTTTTATTTGGAAGGTATGAGGTAACACCTCATACGTTCTCGAAATTACCTCATTTCAGCAGCAGGTTTTCCCAATTCCTGATTAACGCTGCCTGGCCGTAATACTTGCGGTTGGTATCATATAAATTCCAAACCGTAGCATCCTTGATCATGAATTTCCGACCGCTTGACGGGTTCGGCAGAGAGTCGTGAGGGGAGGGCAGTAAATTCATCCCATGTCATTTCAAAGAGTTCCAGCGCAATATTATTGGCGTAGTTGAAAACGGGATCTTCCTGAATCCCATGAGAAACGACAACAAAAGGAGCGATGGTCAAACGCATGGCTGTATCCGCGGAATCTGTTCCCGGTGCAATCAGTTCACGACCAGTCAAACGCAGGTAATTATCAAGCAGTATTTCAACGTGACTCACCAAGGTGGAAGAAACATTCATAAGACAGGACAGTCGCTCAGTTGGAGAACAGGCTATATTGAACTGGCCGTTTCCTCGCAGCCATCAATGCTTCAAGCGCCTTTCGCGCTGGCTCGGTGATGCCATGCCGGTTGCCATGTTCCAGAAGCTTGGTCATCGCGTATTCAAATGGGTAATTCGAATCCATCCATTCGGCCACCAGCAGGCTTGAGCTGAATTTTGACACGCTTAAATGACTGGATTGAACGTGAACCAATTGCGTATATTTTGGTGTTCTTTTGGCAACAATGGCGATGTGATGCTGGCGGTCAATTAAAACCCGACCGCATGGGATGTGCATTTCAGTAGTGGCAAAGTCAACGGTTTGCTTGTCTAAGGGATCTTTCATGGAACTATTATTGTGTATGAATTTATGAGTGTATCGGCAATTGGTACGGATTCTTGAGACAGCCAACAACAGTGATATTCTCTATTTACTACTTCGCATAATGTATAGACTGTTGGACTTGCCGATATACGTGTGAAGGCGAGTATTTACCGGCCTTCGGAGCCGAAAGCCGGGTATCGCATAATGACAACTACAAGCCGTTAGGCGGCTTGCTTCCAATCCTCGTTTAGCCGTCCGGCTAGGCGTGTCCAGACAAACTTTACTTTTTCGTTTTGTGCTCTTTCGGCGTTAGCGCAAGCCATTGTATATTCAGGTGATATGCCTAGAAGCAACGCGACTTTATAGGCGTTTTCGTCGCTTAGCGAAGAATGTCCTTTTTTGTAGCTGGCGATAGCTGGTGGAGTTATTTCTAGCAGTCTTGCCAGATCGGCATCGCGTTGGATGTTATGCCTTGTTTTTACAGCGTTTAAAAAATCAATAGTGGTTTTCATACTGAGGTTCCCCCGAACCGTTAAGACAGTCGAAGTATAGTCAATTTCCGTTACGCTACAAGAAATATTTAATGTTGATTTATTAAACGCCAATGAATAATATGCGTTAACGCTTAACCGGCCCGTCAAAAGTTCCCCCGAACCAAGACAAAGCCGGATAGCGACCGCAGAAGCGACAGTCTCACGCTGGCCGGTTAAGCGTTACCCGTAACTAAATTATGCGCACTGACGCAAAAGGAAAACGAAATGAACACAACCGCCAAAGCCGGTGATGTAGTGCCGCAAAATCTTGAAGTCCTTGTCGAAGTTCTGGCCGTCAACAATCGTTCCGGCATCTCCAAAGGTTCCGGTAAACCTTTTTCAATGGAAATCGCGCAATGCCTCGTTCACGGCAATGAAATGTTGGTTGGTGAGCTGATTTTGCCCAAGGATCACCCTGTCCCGCAACGTGGTTTTTATCGTGCTGAATTTGAAGTTGCTGTCGGCTTTGACAAGCGCATTGTCGGCTCGTTGAAAGCTCTTTACCCGGCAAAGGCTCCCGTTGTTAAACCTGCCGCTGAAAAGCCCTTCTGATGACACCCGTGGCTGATATGAAAGTGGGCGAAACCATTGTTGCCGCGCTGAATCAGGTTGATGCAGGCGGCACGGTAGCAATGTTTATCGCATTGCCCACTGGCGAATTGTTTGCGGGTCTTTATTCATTCGATGATTTTGCCCAGCCTGTATGTTCTCAGGCTGCCATGAATGCGGTTACGGATGCAATAAAGGTGTTTGCGGCTAAAGGATATTTCCCGGCGGACTGATTATGTCTTATGAAGATTGGGAGTCATATGAGCAACACGTCGCACAAGTGCCACTTGGCGATGATTGCTTTAATCCACGCTGCTCTAGATGCGAGGTTATGACTCCCGAAATTCACGGGGAATGTCTGGAACGGGCGGAACCGTCAGGCTTTTATAGGGAATGTTTTTTTGCTGATGGTCGCCGCGTTTTTCATTGGGAGGAATGATGACATATACATCTGAACGCATTGATGAACTCGAAGAAGAGATTGAGCAATTTAGAACTTCAATTGCTGGCAATGAAGCCACGATTGAACAGCTTGAAGAACAAATTCTGGCGGCTGAATCAGGCGAAGAAACGGAACTTGATATAGATGACCTCAAATCATTGCTTGCTGGTGTTGAGTCATCAAACGCTGATTTGCTGTTTGAGATGGATCAGCTTAAGTATGAGCTTGAGGAATTGCAATAATGCCCGCGCTGGGAACTGTTCAGACAATGCTGATTTGCCATCCGACCGGCACAGTCGATAACGCAGCCTGTCCGGCAGGCACCAAGCTAATGCCGGTTAATGCTTACGTTCTGGATCAAACCAGCGCCGGTTATATAGACGCTACTTCTTCCCCGGTTGATTACGATGCTGCGTTTGCTGTGTGGGGTTTTTTTTTCGTTGTAACGTTAGTTTTGTATTTATCGGCATGGTCTTTGGGCATGGTTGCCTCTCCTTTTACCGAGCGTTTCAGGCGTCATTAAAAAAGGTTT
>CALMWM010000306.1 GCA_937873435.1 uncultured Gallionellaceae bacterium | reverse complement strand
ATGTTCGCCATCGACGGCGTGAAACTTCCCAGCAACGCCAGCAAGGCCAAGAGCGGCACCCGCAAGGACTTCCTGCACCAAGCCGAGAAGATGGAAACGGCTGCACGCAAGATGCTTGAACAGCACCGCGCCGCCGATGCGGCCCCGCAAGGCGAACGCGAAGCCGCGCGGCACGCGCGCAAGCTCGAACGCCTTCAGCGAGAAGCCCGGCAAATGCGCGAATGGCTCACGGCCAACCCCGAAGAGCGCAAGGGTTCACGCGGCGCCGTGCGCCTCTCCAACCGCACCGACAACGAATCGGCCAAGATGGCGACCGGCAAAGGCGTGATCCAGGGCTATACCGGTGTCGCGGCGGTGGATGAGGCTGCCCAAATCATCGTCGAAGCCCAGGCCCACGGCACCGGTTCCGAACAAGAACTGCTCGCCCCCCTGATCGACGCCACCGCCGACCAGCGCACCGCCCACACCGTCATTACCGCCGATGCCGGTTATCACAGCGAGGCCGGACTCAAGAAGCTGGCCGAGGCGAATGTCGACGCCTACCTGCCCGACAACGGCTACCGCCAGCGCGACGAACGCTACGCCGGTCAGGAACGCCACCAAGCCAAGCCCGACCCGCTTTACGACAAGCGCCCCAAGGAAAAGAAACCCACCTTATTCAAACCGGCAGACTTCCATTTCGACCCGGAGAAGAAGACTTGCGTCTGCCCGGCGGGCAAAACGCTCTACGGCAACGGCTCGAACTGCGTGATCAACGGCAAGCTGGCGATCAAATTCCAGGGCGCGAAACAGGATTGCCAACCTTGCGCGCTACGCGCCCAATGCCTGCGCATCCCCGAAAAGACCCAAACCCGCCAAGTGGCGTTCCTCCTTGGGCGCGCACCGGGATTCGAGACCCACACCGACCGGATGAAGGTGAAGATCGACAGCGCCAAGGGCAAGGAAATGATCACCCGCCGCTTCGCCACCGTGGAACCGGTGTTCGGCAATATCCGGGGAAACAAGCGGCTGGATCGTTTCACCCTGCGCGGCAGAAGTAAGGTGGACGGACAGTGGAAACTCTATTGCCTGATGCATAATATCGAGAAGTTGGCGCATCATGGTTATGGGATATAAGGAAAAGGAAACCGGGCGTTACCGCCCGGAGGATGCCAAGGGCTGACGGAGGAAAAGATGAGCGGATTGGGGCGATTGTCAGGGCATCGAAAATCAGCAAATTCGACGGCAGGGCGCGTCGAAAAAAATC
>CALMWM010000305.1 GCA_937873435.1 uncultured Gallionellaceae bacterium | reverse complement strand
GGCACCTGGGTCATGGTGAAAAGAAAGGTCAATACGGTCAACCCGAGCGAAATGGAAATAGGCATTCCCGTCAGCATCAGGACGATCAACAGGCCGAAGATGATTGCGGCGTTCACGGTTTATCCCCCTGCTTGCCGTCATCCGGTTTCACTGCATGGGGATGCAAATCATCCTGCATCTGGAACCAATTGATGTCTTCAGCCGCTTTCTCGGGTGCGACCGTTTCCTCCTCGACGCCCGCCACGTGAGCATGATCATGGTGCGGCAATTCGCCGCTGCGGAGAAAACTGGCAGTCACCTGCAAAAAGCGGAAACACATCAGCGAAGAACCCAGCGGAATCGCAAGGTAGACGACCCAGGTAGGCCATTCGAGATCGGGTGTGGTAGGGCCTTCCGGCAGATCGCCGGTGCCTATCCCCAGCAGATTGAATGCGGCGTAGTGCATCCCGTTGTCCCACACGAAGCTGGCGCCAAGCACGGCGACCACGCCGGTAAACAAGGCCCCCGCCAACAGGCCGATCACCACGAATTTAGCGCGGGTCTTGTCCTTCATGCGGTTGATCATGACATCGACCCCCACATGTATGCCGGTACGCACACCGTAAGCAGCGCCGAATTTGGCCATCCACACGAACATGATGATGCACAACTCTTGCGCCCATGAAGTGTGAATCGGCGCCAGGTATGGGTAAAGCAGATCGACCCCCATACCGTAGCGGTGAACCACGGCAAAAAAAATGATCAGCGTTGCGCCGCCTATGAGAAAGGTAATCAGCCATTCCTCGAGGTGATCCAGAATTTTCATCATACCAAGGCTCCCACGGCCAACAAAAAACAAGGAACGACGGGGCGTAGGAGCGGCCTTGGCCGCTCCTACAATCGCTTACAACTGATTGGGGTCGAAGCCGGTTTCCTTGTAAATGGATTTGATCAGATCGGCACCGATGCGCGACTCCATTTTCTGGTGAACCGGAACCAAGGCTTTCTTCAGTGCGATTCTTTCTTCCTTGGTCAGTTGGTGAATCTGGGTCTTGCCGCTCTTGCGGATCTGTTCGAGGCTATGATCGTTTTCTTCCTTGGCAATCTTGTTGGCAAAGACGGTGGCTTCCTTCATCGCCTCATCCAACGATTTGCGCACATCGGCAGGCAAGCTATCCCAGAATTTCTTGTTCACCAGCACGGCATATCCCAGGTAGCCATGGTCGGTCACCGACATATGGGACTGAACTTCGTGCATTTTCTGGGTGTACATATTGGATGGTGGGTTCTCGGTACCATCCACCACCCCGGTTTGCAGCGCCTGATAAACCTCGGAGAAGGCCATTACCTGTGGTAGTCCGCCCAGCGCGCGAATTTCCTCTTCCAGCACTTTCGAGGACTGGATGCGCATTTTCAAACCACGGTAATCCGCCGGCATCTTGAGGAATTTATTGGCGGAAAACGACTTGAAACCGTTATCCCAGAAAGCCAGTCCGTAGAGGCCTTTGCTTTCCACTTTTTTCAGCAGACTCTGGCCGATCGGGCCTTGGGTGACTTTATGCAATTCTTCGTAATTATCGAAAATGTAGGGCAAATCGAACACTTCGAACTCCTTCACGCCCAGCGGCCCGAACTTGGCCAGGGACGGCGCCAGCATCTGCACTGCGCCCAATTGCAGGGCTTCCATCTCCTCCTTGTCCTTGTAGAGCTGGCTGTTGGGGTAGACCTCCACTTTCACCTTGCCGTGGGTCTTTTCCTCGGCAACTTTCTTGAAATATTCCGCAGCCTTGCCCTTAGGCGTATCCACGGCCACCACGTGGCTGAATTTGATGACGATTTCGCCCGCCGCCAGCGTAGCGCCGGACAAAGTCATACCCAACAGCAGAACCAAAAGTTTACTCAGTTTCATGACGCCTCCTGATGTGTTGAAAAACCGTTGAAAAGCCAAAAACATTTTCACGCAAATGGAATATAGGAGAAATGCGTACAGTTGAATATGAGGGAAAACCACAATATCCGCCGATCGATGTCCATCGGTTATGATCCTGTTCATGAGCGCCCCCAATAAAATTGCCTATCCCGGCAAACTGGCCTGGTTCTGGGCCATGCCCAACATTGCCATTGGTCTTTTCATCCTGGCTGTAGGGGCCTTTTTATTCTTTTACCATCATCAGGAGCGCGACCAGCGCCGCATGGGCTTGATCGAAGACCTGCTGTGGCAGGAGCAAAGCATCCGTCAGCATCTCGAAAATACCCAAGAAACCCTGACCATTCTCGCCAACGACATGATGCGGCAAGCGCCTGCCGATCCGCGCTTCCACACCCGCGCCGCCTTCCAACTCAAAATCAACCCGGAAATCATCGACATCTACTGGATAGACGAATACAAACACATCCAGTGGCATTCGGCTGAACAATTCGAATTGGAACAACTCTCCGCATTCAGCGAAGAAACTTCCAATCGCGCCAAACTAATGAACCGAACCATCTTCAGCCCGGTGCACAACGATGGTAGCGCCGAGTCCTGGTTTGAAATTCACGCGCCACTGACGAAAAACCGCAGCTTCCGTGGAGTTCTGGTAGCCCGGATTTCCCTGCAAGGCATACTCAAGCACATGGTGCCCTGGTGGTTCGCCCAACGTTATCAATTAAGCATCGTCGACAGCGACGGTCTGGTGCTCGCTTCCAAACTGGATATTCCCGTCTCCGACACCGAACTCTCCTACAAACTCAACTTCGACCCGCCGGGCTACGGGCTACTACTGCATGCCAGCGCCCATAAAACTGCCGGCGAACGGGCGCCGAAGCTGCTGGAAATTCTCATCGTGGGATTGTCCCTGCTGGTGCTATGGAGCTTGGGGGCGTTACGCAAGCATATGCGCCACCGCGAGCAGACGGAACAGGAATTGCGCGGCGAATACGCCTTCCGCACCGCGATGGAGGACTCGATGGCGACCGGTATGCGCGCAGTGGATATGGAGGGGCGCATCACCTACGTCAACCCCGCGTTCTGCCGCATGGTGGGATGGAACGAAACCGAACTGGTGGGACGCCTCCCACCCATGCCCTATTGGCCGGACGATGAGCACCACCACGCAGGTGAAGTATTCAACGCCATGTTGCATGGCGAAGCACCACCCGAAGGAACGGAACGCTGCCTCCTGAAAAAAAACGGGGAAAGCCTGGACGTACTGATTCAATCCGCCCCGCTAATCGACACCAAGGGTCGGCAGAAAGGCTGGATGTCTTCCATCACCGACATCACCGAGCGCAGGCGCACCCAGGAAGCACTGGCCGCAGCCAACGAACGCTTTGTTGCGGTAATGGAGGAAATCAACGCCGCGATCGTCGTCACAGACGCCCAAACCCAAGCCCTGCTGTATGCCAACGACTATTTCAAGCGGGTCTTCGGCGCCACGCCAGGACAGGAAGATTTTTGTTTAGTTGCCCCCCACTACTGGCAAGCGGCGGCAGGCCCATCTCCCCATATTCCGGCCGATGTATTCGATACCGAGATCCACATCAACCGGCACTGGTTCCAGGTGCGGGGACGAGTTTTCAAATGGGTGGATGGGCGTACTGCCCACATGGAAGTCGCCACAGACATCACCGAGCGCAAACAAGCGGACGAATTGGCACGCCAGTAAGAGGAAAAACTCCACTTTACCGCCCGTTTGGTGACCATGGGCGAAATGGCCTCTTCGCTGGCCCACGAACTGAACCAGCCCCTTACCGCCATCTCCAGCTATGCCACCGGGAGCATCAACAAGCTGAAAAACGGCGGGCGCGTGGAGGAAATCCTTCCGGCGATGGAAATAATCGGTACTCAGGCCCAACGCGCCGGAAAAATCATTAAAAACATCCGGGAATTCGTCAAGAAAAGCGAGCCGCATAAAATCCCCGCAATGCTTTCCGAGATATTGGAAGAAACCGTCGCTTTCGCCGAAATCGAGGCCCGGCGCCAAGGAATCGAAATTCGGCTGGACAAGCCAGAGATACTGCCGCAAGTCAGCGTGGACCGGGTCATGATCGAACAAGTCATTCTCAACCTGGTGCGCAACGGCATCGAAGCGATGAGGGATCAAGCCCCTCAACAGCTCACGTTGAGCGCCTATTGCACCGCCGACGGTTTCGTCGAAGTGTGCGTGGCGGATAGTGGCAAGGGGTTGAGCGTAGATGCCGCTCAGCAGCTCTACACCCCATTTTTCAGCACCAAGCCCGATGGCATGGGCATGGGGCTGAACATCTGCCGTACCATCATCGAGTTTCATCAGGGACGTTTGTGGCATGAGCCCAACCCGGAAGGCGGCACGCGCTTCTGCTTCACCCTGCCGCTAGGAGTTTGAGCGATGACCGCCAAGGTTTATATCGTGGACGACGAACAGGCTATCCGTGACGGCCTGTCATGGCTATTCGAATCCTGCGGCATCCAGGCCGAAACCTTTGCTTCCGGGGAAGCCTTCCTCGACACTTATCATCCCGACCTTGCTGGTTGCCTGCTGCTGGATGTGCGTATGACGGGGATGACCGGGTTGGAGCTTTTCGAGCGCTTACAGCAATCCGGATGCGCACTTCCGGTAATTTTCCTTAGCGGTCACGGCGATATTCCCATGGCGGTGGCGGCTATCCATGGCGGCGCGGTGGATTTCATCGAAAAACCGGCGAGCGATAATCAACTGGTGGAAAAAGTCGCCGACTGCCTGCGTCGGGATGAAGAGCGGCGGCAACAAATGGCTGTTGCAGAAACTTTCCGCGCGCGTCTCCATGCCCTCACCTCGCGAGAAGTCGAGGTGATGAACCTGATTCTCGCAGGACGGCTCAACAAAAACATTGCCGATGAACTCAACATCAGCATGCGCACCGTGGAAGTCCACCGCGCCCGTGTATTGGAAAAGATGGGGGTCAACTCCGCCGTCGAACTAGCCCAAGCACTGGCCGCCCACGAAGCGCTTGAGTTGCGCCAGGGCACCCAGAAAAACTGAACAAAGTTTGCGACACGTAAAAAAAGACCCCGGCGAGCGCCGGGGAAAGGGGAGGAAACAAAAATGTCATAAAAAAAGCCTAGCACACCGAAAAGGTGTTTGCTGGGCGATTTTAAAACAAGAGCACAATTGCTTGCTCATATATAAGACATGTTATATAAATGACGTGAATTTTGCAAGCACCCCTTCCTCTTCCCGGCTTGCACGATAAGCGCAGGCTCCCCCTACTCCAGGCACGAACACCAAATCGTCGCCGCAAAACACCAGCGGCAGCCGTTCCCTCTGCCACGGCGGCACGGCACTTTCCTGCAGCAGATTCTTCAAACTGCGCGATGGAGCACCGCATACCGGTCTCAGGCGTTCCCCGCCGCGCCGGTAACGCAGTGTCACCAGCTTGCCCGACAAGAGAGCCAGACTGATCCCCTCTCCCCGGCGTCGTTCGAAATTCATCCGCCCAGCGGGCAAAAGCAATTCTTCCTCGCCTTGCCAGCTTAACGAGAGTTCAGAATATTGTTGTTTTTGCTGCCTCAAGGCATAAACCACATCGCGGTAACGGCGCAGTTCGAATTCACCCTGACGAATATGGATGCGCGCATCCGGCCGTGCGTCCGTCAGCTGGCGCAACATATTCTCCAACTGCACCGCCGATGGCATCCGCATCCCTTGTTTATCGAAAAAATAGCGCAGCAGGTTTTTCGCACGGGCTGCGCTCAACTGACGCAACGCGGCTACTTCCAGGCGGTTTTCATGGATGGCGTCGCGCGCGTCGATCTGCGCCAAATCGTCGAGCAAGCCCGCCGTCTCGGCAAAATGCCGGGCGGAACGAGCTAGCGTTTCGCGGTAGGCGGGAAAACGCTTGCCCAGCTCGGGCAACACGTCATGACGCAGGAAGTTCCGGTCGAAGGCGACATCCCGGTTGCTCTCGTCCTCGATCCATGACAGCCCGGCTCGCCCGGCATATTCGACAATCACGGCGCGCGAAGCACCCAGCAGCGGGCGGATCAGCGCCCCACCCTGCTCCCGGCAATCCGCCATCCCGCTCAAACCCTTCAGCCCGGCACCGCGCAACAATTGCAGCAACAGCGTTTCCGCCTGGTCGTCGAGATGCTGCGCCAGCACCATGAAATCCGTATCCTGGCGGGCGAAAACCCGGTAACGCGCTTCGCGCGCCAAGGCTTCCAGGCTTTCGCCACTACGCTGATCCAGCGTCACGCTTTCCAGGGTAAACGGCACCTCGTAGCGCGCGCACAAGTCGGCGCAAAAACGCCCCCAGGCGGGGGCGTTAGGGCTGATCTGGTGATTGACGTAAAGTGCGGAGAGTTGGAATTTCAGGACGGGGCGCAATTGCGCGAGAATATCCAGCAGCACGACAGAATCCACCCCGCCGCTCAAGGCCAGCATCAGACGCTGGCCGGGCCTTGCCCATCGGGTCAGACTGGCGGCAACGAGATTCGCCAGTTCATCAGATTTCCTTGTACTTGCCATAAGCCATCAGCCGCTCGAAACGCAGTTGCAACAACTCGTCCAAGGGCTTGCCCTGTACCTGGCGCAAACTTTCCTGCAGCGCCTTCTTCAAGCTCTGCATCACCGCATTGGGATCGCGGTGCGCGCCGCCGAGCGGCTCGGCGATGATCTTATCGATCAAGCCCAGGGATTTCAGACGATTCGCGGTAATCCCCAGCGTTTCGGCAGCCTCGGGCGCTTTGTCGGCACTCTTCCACAGAATCGAAGCGCAGCCTTCGGGCGAAATCACCGAATAGCTGGAATATTGCATCATCAAGGTCACGTCACCGACGCCGATAGCCAGCGCGCCGCCGGAACCGCCCTCGCCGACCACAGAACAGATGATCGGCGTCTTGAGCTCGGCCATCACGTAAAGATTGCGCGCAATCGCCTCGGACTGGCCGCGTTCTTCCGCGCCGATGCCGGGATAGGCGCCGGGTGTGTCGATGAAGGTCGGGGGGAAATCCTCTGCGGTGCTCAGGGAGAAAGGAATTTAGTGCAGACGTCGACCATCGGGGCCAAATACCTGGAAGGCCCTGTCTCCCTCTTCAAACAGGTGTATAACAAGGT
>CALMWM010000304.1 GCA_937873435.1 uncultured Gallionellaceae bacterium | reverse complement strand
CAAACTGGACGAACTCAAGGCCCAGACCGATGCACAAATCGGTCTGGCCGAAATCGAACGACTGCTGGGAGAAGACTTATGAACCGGAATACTGCAATCACCTTGGCCACCCTCGCGGTGGCGGCCGCACTGGCAAGCGGTTACTGGCTAGGCGCACGGGGAACGTTCAAGCAGGCGGCGCCAACGGCCCAGCTTGCCGCCGGCGTCGAACCGGCCAAACAGGAACGCAAAATCCTCTTCTACCGCAACCCGATGGGGATGCCGGACACCTCGCAAACGCCGAAGAAGGACTCGATGGGAATGGATTACATCCCGGTCTACGAAGGCGAGGAAGACGGCACGCCCGAGGGCAAGAACCAGATCAGGATCAGTACCGAGAAAATCCAGAAACTCGGGGTCCGCACCGAGGCCGCCGCGCTGCGCGAACTATCGCACAGCATCCACGCCGTCGGACGGATCGAAGCCGACGAACGGCTGACCTACACCGTCGCACCGAAATTCGAAGGCTGGATCGAACGGCTGCACGTCAACACCACCGGACAAGCGGTTAGGCGCGGCCAGCCCCTGCTGGAAGTCTACAGCCCGGAACTGGTGTCGGCGCAACAGGAATACGCCATCGCCCAACAGGGAATACGCGACCTGCAAAACGCCGGGATCGAGGCGCAGTCCGGCATGAAACAGCTCGCCGCGGCCAGCCTGACCCGCCTGAAAAACTGGGACATTTCCGCCGAGCAGTTGCAAGCCCTGAGCAAAAGCGACCAAACCCGGCACACCCTGACTTTCCGCTCGCCGGCAAACGGCATCGTGATGGAAAAGAAAGCGGTTGAAGGTATGCGTTTTTCCGCGGGTCAAGCGCTTTTCCAGATCGCCGACTTGTCGTCGGTGTGGCTAATCGCCGACATATTTGAGCAGGATCTCGCCCAGGTGAAGCTTGGCCAGAGCGCCAAGGTGAAGATCAACGCCTACCCCGGGCGGGAATTCAGCGCCAAAGTGACTTACGTCTACCCCACCCTCAACCCGCAGACCCGTAGCGTGCCGGTGCGGCTCGAACTCGCCAACCCGGGCGGCCTGCTCAAGCCGGCGATGTACGCCGACATCGAGCTGGCCGCCCCGGCCAGGGAAAAAGTGATGACCGTCCCCACTTCGGCGGTGATCTTCGGCGGCAAACGCCAGATCGTGCTGGTGGAACTGGCCGAAGGACGCTTCGAGCCGCGCCAGGTGAAACTCGGCATCCAGGGCAACGACTATGTCGAGGTGCTGGAAGGCGTCGGCGAGGGCGAAAAAGTCGTGGTCACGGCCAACTTCCTGATCGACGCAGAGAGCAACCTCAAGGCGGCAGTGGCCGGATTAACCCAGGCGCAGCCCGAAGTTGCGGCGACCAAGGCTGACCCGGACGCCCACGCCGACCACAAGGAGCACTGATCATGCTCGCCAAAATCATCGCATGGTCGGCGCGCAACATCTTCCTGGTGTTGCTCGCCACGCTATTCGTCGTCGGGGCCGGGGTTTACGCGGTATTCAAGACCCCCCTCGATGCCTTGCCCGACCTGTCCGACGTACAGGTCATCGTCTACACCGAGTACCCCGGCCAAGCTCCCCAGGTCGTGGAGGATCAGGTCACCTATCCGCTCACCACGGCGATGCTGTCGGTACCGAAATCGCGGGTGGTGCGCGGTTTCTCCTTTTTCGGCGCATCGTTCGTGTATGTCATTTTTGAAGACGGCACCGACATTTACTGGGCGCGTTCGCGGGTGCTGGAATACCTGACCACGCTCTCCGGGCGTTTGCCGCAGGGCGTCACGCCCTCCCTCGGGCCGGACGCCACCGGCGTCGGCTGGGTGTACCAGTACGCCCTGCTCGGCGCGCAGAAAACCCTGGCCGAACTGCGCACCATCCAGGACTGGTATTTACGTTACCAGCTCACCAAGGCGCCGGGCGTGGCCGAGGTCGCCGGGATCGGCGGTTTCGTCCAGCAATACCAGGTGGTAGTCGATCCGCACAAGCTCCAGGCTTACGGCGTCCATATCACCAAGGTGGCGCAGGTGATCCGCGACAGCAACCGCGATGTCGGCGGGCGTGTCATCGAAATGGCCGAAACCGAGTACATGGTGCGCGGCAAGGGATACCTGCGCGGCAAGAGCGATCTCGAACAATTGGTCGTCAAGAGCGAAAAAGGGGTACCGGTGCTGCTGCGCGACATTGCCCGCGTCGAGATGGGCCCCGACGAACGGCGCGGCCTCAGCGAATTGAACGGCGAGGGCGAGGTGGTATCCGGCATCGTGATGGCGCGCTACGGCCAGAATGCGCTGGAAGTCATCGGCAACATCAAGGCCAAGATCGCCGAAGTCGCCAGCGGCCTGCCGGAGGGGGTGAAGATCGTAACCGTGTACGACCGCTCCGAACTGATACACCGCGCCATCGACAACCTCAAACACACGCTGATCGAGGAAAGCGCCATCGTCGCGCTGGTGTGCGTGCTCTTCCTGATGCATGTGCGTAGCGCCCTGGTGGCCATCCTGATGCTGCCGGTGGGGGTGCTGATCGCCTTCATCGCGATGCACTTGCTGGGCATGAACTCGAACATCATGAGCCTGGGCGGGATCGCCATCGCCATCGGGGTGATGGTGGATGCCGCCATCGTAATGATCGAAAACGCCCACAAACACCTGGAGCGCTTACCCGAGGGCGGCTCGCGCCAGGAAGCCATCATAGCCGCCTGCAAGGAAGTCGGCCCGGCGCTGTTTTTCAGCCTGCTGATCATCACCGTCTCGTTCCTCCCGGTATTCACGCTGGAGGCGCAGGAGGGGCGGCTGTTCTCGCCGCTGGCCTACACCAAGACCTTCGCGATGGCCGGCTCTGCCCTGCTTTCGGTGACCCTGGTGCCGGTGCTGATGATGCTGTTCATCCGCGGCAATATTCTGCCCGAGGCGAGGAACCCGCTGAACCGCTTCCTGATCTGGATTTATCGCCCGGTCATCGCCTGGGTGATGCGCTGGAAGAAACTGACCATCGTCCTGGCGCTGGCGCTGCTGGCCGGCAGCCTGTACCCGGCAGCCCGGCTCGGCAGCGAATTCATGCCCACCCTCAACGAGGGCACGCTGTTCTACATGCCCACCTCCCTGCCCGGCATGTCGGTCACCAAGGCGGCGGAACTGCTGCAAACCCAGAACAAGATCATCAAGAGCTTCCCGGAGGTCGCGTCGGTGTACGGCAAGGCCGGCAGGGCGCAAACCGCAACCGACCCGGCGCCGCTGGAGATGTTCGAGACGGTCATCAACCTCAAGCCGGAAGCCGAATGGCGGCCCGGCCTGACCGTCGACAAACTGATCAAGGAGATGGATCAGGCGCTCCAGATTCCCGGCGTATCCAACTCCTGGACCATGCCGATCAAGGCGCGCATCGACATGCTCTCGACCGGCATCCGCACGCCCATCGGGATCAAGGTATTCGGCACGGATCTGGCTGAAATGGAACGCCTGGCGAAGGAAATCGAAAGCGTGGTCAAAGCGGTGCCGGGCACCACCAGCGCCTACGCGGAGCGGCTCACCGGCGGCTTTTACCTCAACATCGAACCACGCCGCGAGCAGCTGGCCCGTTATGGGCTGGCGGTCGGCGAACTGCAAGAGATCATCGGCACGGCGCTGGGTGGGGAAACAGTGACCACCACCGTGGAAGGGCGCGAGCGCTTCGGCGTGAGCGTGCGCTATCCCCGCGAACTGCGCTCCGACCCGCAAACCATCGCCACCCAGGTGCTGGTGCCGGTTCCCGGCGAAATGGGCGGCGTGCCGGCGATGGTGCCGCTGGGACAGCTGGCGACGGTAAGCATCGCCAAGGGAGCGCCGGCGATCCGCACAGAAAACGGCCTGCTGTCGGCCTACATCTTCGTCGACATCCGCGACCGGGACATCGGCGGCTATGTCGCGGAAGCGCAGCAGGCAGTGCGTACCAAGGTAAAATTCCCGCCCGGCTACTACGCCACCTGGAGCGGCCAGTTCGAGTACATGGAGCGCGCCGCGCAGAAAATGAAAATTGTCATCCCGGTGACGCTGGCCGTCATCTTCGTGCTGCTTTTCCTCAATTTCAGGCGCCTGACCGAAACCCTGATCGTGATGCTGTCGGTGCCGTTCGCGCTGGTCGGCGGGGTCTGGCTGATGTGGCTGCTCGACTATAATCTTTCGGTCGCGGTGGCGGTCGGTTTTATCGCGCTGGCTGGCGTGGCGGCGGAAACCGGGGTGGTGATGCTGATCTACCTAGACCATGCGCTGAATGAACTTAAAGCCAGGCGCGCAGCCGAAGGGAGTAAGCTCGTTCCGGCTGACCTCTACGATGCAGTGATGGAAGGCGCGGTGGAACGGGTGCGCCCGAAAATGATGACGGTGGTGGCGATCATGGCAGGCCTCCTGCCGATCATGTGGAGCCACGGCACCGGCTCGGAAGTGATGAGCCGTATCGCCGCACCGATGATAGGCGGGATGATTTCCTCGACCATCCTGACGCTGGCGGTGATTCCGGCAATTTACGCGCTGATCAAGGAATGGACGTTATTCGGTCGGCGCGCCGGCGCCTGATCATCAGCCGAGCCGATTGTTTGACGCGACTTGTGGTTGTACAATAAACGTTAACGCATTCATTAAAGGAGCTGGCATGACTTTGCGAACATGTGACGTAGTACCGATCAGCGAAGCGCGTGCCAGACTGACGGAGCTTGCCGAAGAAGTGGTCGGCGCTGGGGCTGAAAAAGTGCTGACCAAAAACGGCTCCAGCTTTGTTGCCATCGTCGATGCCCGCAAACTGGACTACTACCATGCGCTCGAAGAAGAACATGCCGGCCTGGTCTTGCTGGACGAAGCCGAAACGGGTTTGCGGCAACTTCTTGCCGGACAGCGCGTGGCGCCCGATGAATTGATGTCGTCACTGTCGGATCAATGACGCTGCCAACTAAGGCCCGAGTCGAAGCCGCACCGAATTTCCTCAGTAATCTGGAAGCGGCTCGCCAGTTTTTCGTCGAGCAAGATGCGGATTCCGCAAGCGAACGCTTTCGCAAGCTAAAGGCCGATTTGCGCGAAATGATCACCGTGCTGGGTTGGTCGCCAGCCAGTGGTCACCCGGCACGTTTTCTCACCGGACGTTCAGCTCAGGCACGGTTGAGGGTTGAAGCTGTTCAACAGCTTGCCGCACAAGTTGGTTTGCCGTATTTGCGCGAGTTCCTGCTAAACCGCCACATTGTTTTGTATGCACACTCCGAAGTCGAAGTGGTATTGCTGGCGTTGAAACACCAGCGACAACTGACTTACTTTGCCGAAGGCTGAACATAGTCGCGCCGATGTCTACGCTTGTTCGCGCCGCAAAGCGAGAGAACGATCAATAGCAACCAAGCGATGTCATAATTCAATCCAACTCAACCAAGGTATAAACCCATGAAGAAAACCCTCGCACTGATCGCCACCCTGATATTGTGTTCCGCCAGCCTGGCAATGGCCGCGGATGCCCCGACTAAAGCCAAGGAAGCGCCGAAGCTGGACAAACTAATGCCCGAGTCCGCCGCTACCCCGGCAGTGGGCGCCTGCCCCAAGATGGGCATGATGGGCGGCGGCATGGGGATGATGGGTGGCGGCATGGGCATGGGCAACGCGATGTCGCCGGAACTGATGAAAAAAATGCAGGAGCAAATGGCCAAAATCCGCGAAACCAGCGATCCGGCCGAGCGTCAAAAGCTGATGCAGGAGCACTTCCAGTCCATGCAGGAAGCCATGCAAGCCATGCGCGGCAATAGCGGCGGCACCGGTTGCTGCTGCCCGCAGTGCGCCCAGGCGGCATGTGCCAAACCAGCCGGCAAGGGCGGCAAATGCGCACGCGGCATGGGTGCTGCAGCGCAAGGCGGCGCGATGGGCACTGCCCCGGCCAACATGATGGAACAACGCATGGACATGATGCAGATGATGATGGAAAATATGCTGGAGCATCAGCGTCAGATGCAGCCGAGCAAATAAACTATTCGCCACCCCAATGAAATTCGTCGTGCGCTACTGGTCATCCTTGCTGCCGGATTACCGCAAGCCGGACGGCGAGCCGCATTGGGTGGATCATTCGATCCATCCGCCGACCAAGCTCGGCCTGCATAACGCGTTGCTGACCTTGCATGACCGCCGCCAGATACTGGAAGCGCGCGACTGTTTGTACGAATGCGCGGTGTTCTACCTGGAAGCGGGAAAAGAACAAATGCTGACCCAGGAAACCGCCGAACGGCTATTTGTTTCCTTGCCGCACGGCGAGTTGCAATGGCCGGAAATTAGAGATTTCCTGCTGTTGCCAACTATCGCAGAGGAAGCTGCCGTCAGCAATAGCACGGCGGCGCAACAACTCAACCTGTTCGAACAGCCGCACGCGCATACCCCTTACGACGAGGTTGCCGCGGAACACCACGAAATCGAAACCGATGCCTGACGGCATCTTTTATCTCAACTGAAAAAAGGAAAGCTCCCATGTACGGATTCAGCACCCAATTGAACGTCCCATTCGACAGCGCCGTGGAAAAAACCATCGAGGCCCTCAAAAAAGAAGGCTTCGGCGTTCTCACCGACATCGACGTGAAAGCCACGATGAAGGCCAAGCTGAATATCGACGGGCGTCCCTACCGCATTCTCGGCGCATGTAATCCGCCCTTGGCGCATCGCGCCATCGAAGCCGACCCCGACATCGGCCTGCTGCTGCCCTGCAACGTGGTGGTGCGCGAAGAAGCAGACGGCAAGATCACAGTGGCTTTCATCGACCCGGTCGTGATGTTCTCCCAACTGGTGAAGAAGGAAGGCGTCCAGGAACTCGCGCAGGAAGTCATGGCGCGCCTGCAAAAAGTCAAAGACAGCCTTAAGTAAAAGACAGTTTTGAATGTTTAGTGTTAAGTGTTTAGTTGTGGTCGCCGCGCAGAGTACTTCAGGATTGGATCAGGTGCGAAGCGCATTCCACAACTCCGCACTAAACCCTCAAAACTAAAAACCGCCTTTACTAACACGTGATCCCCTGGCTCGTCACCGATACGCCGTTCCCGCCCCCGGCAACGGCATTGCGCGAACCCAACGGCTTGCTCGCAGCGGGAGGCGACCTGTCGCCGCAACGCTTGCTGGCCGCCTACCGGCAAGGGATCTTTCCCTGGTTCAATGAGGGCGAACCGGTTCTGTGGTGGAGCCCGGACCCGCGCATGGTGCTGTTTCCCGGCGAACTGAAAGTGTCGCGCTCCCTGCGCAAGACCTTGAAAAATCACCGTTACGAAGTCCGTGCCGATACCAGTTTTCGCGCCGTGATGGCGGCCTGCGCCGCACCGCGCGAGGCACAAGGCGGCACCTGGATCAGCGAAGCGATGATCGCGGCCTATAGCGACTTGCACGAACTGGGTTTCGCCCATTCGGTGGAAACCTGGGTGGACGGCGAACTGGTGGGAGGACTGTACGGCGTAGCAATGGGACGAATGTTTTACGGCGAGTCGATGTTCAGCCGCCAAACCGACACCTCGAAAATCGCTTTCGTGCATCTGGTACGCCAACTCGAACGCTGGCACTTCGGCATGATCGACTGCCAGATGAAAACCTCGCACCTCGCCTCGCTGGGCGCACGCGAAATTTCGCGCGCCGAATTCGCACGAAATATTGAACAATTCACCGCCCTTTCCGGCCAACCAGCCCCCTGGCGCTTCGATCATGACCTTGCTGAATGATCTGACTCCGCATGCCCTTCAGTTTTTCCTGACTGCCCCTTACCCGTGCAGCTATCTGCAGGGGGAGACCGCGCGTTCGTTGATGGCCGCCCCCAACGAACTGGTGGACTCGGGCGTTTACGGCCAGTTGGTGCGCCTCGGCTTTCGCCGCAGCGGTCTGTACACCTACCGCCCGCAATGCCTGGCCTGCAATGCCTGCGTCCCGGTTCGCCTTGATGTCGCAGCCCTCGCGCCCAGCCGAACCCAGCGGCGCGCCTGGAAACGCCTCGCCGGCCTGAAAGCTCAGCCCCAGGAACTGCATTTCAACGAGGAACATTACAGCCTGTATCGCCGCTACCAAGCCACTCGCCACAGCGGCGGCGGCATGGATCAGGACGACGAGGAGCAATACCAGCGCTTCCTGTTGTCCAGCAACATCGCCACGCAACTGGTCGAATTTCGCGATGGCGATGCCTTGCGCATGGTGAGCGTGATCGACATCCTCAGCGACGGCCTTTCCTCCGTCTATACCTTTTACGATCCTGACCTGCCGCAAGTCAGCTTCGGCACCTACAACATTCTGTGGCAAGCCGCCCTGTGTCGCAGCTTGGAGCTTCCCTACCTGTACCTCGGCTACTGGATTGCCAACAGTACGAAAATGGCTTATAAAATCAACTTCCAGCCCTTGCAGGGCCTGATCGACGATAAATGGCAGCCCTTGACCGGGATACCATCGACTAATTAGCCATTTCCCAACGATGTCCGACCCGCAAAAATTAGGTAAATACGAAATACGCCACCAACTCGGCCGCGGTGCGATGGGTATCGTTTACGAAGGCTATGACCCCTTTATCCAGCGCACCGTCGCCCTGAAAACCATCCGCAAGGAACTGCTCGACCAGGATCAGGCTATGGAAATGCTGGCCCGCTTTCAACGCGAGGCACAGGCAGGCGGACGGCTGAACCATCCCAATATCGTCGCTATTTACGATTACGGCGAGGATCAGGAAACCGCCTATATCGCGATGGAGTACATCAAGGGCAAAGAACTCAAGGAACTGTTTGCCGAGAATACCCGGTTCGCGCTGCCGACCATAGTCGGCATCATGTCGCAACTGCTGCTCGCCCTGAATTATTCGCACCAGCACGGGGTGGTACACCGCGACATCAAACCCGCCAACATCATCGTGATGGAAGATGGGCAGGTCAAAATCGCCGATTTCGGTATCGCACGCCTTGAATCGTCGAACCTGACGCAAACTGGTTTGGTTTTGGGCACACCGAATTACATGTCCCCCGAGCAATTCATGGGGCAGCATGTCGATGGACGCTCCGACCTGTTTTCCGCCGGGGTAGTCCTGTATCAGCTACTTACCGGGGAAAAGCCCTTCGTCGGCGAATCGACCACCACCATCATGTACCAGGTGCTGAACAACACACCGAATGCTCCCTCGCAGCTCAACGTACAAATTCCCGCGGCATTCGATGGTGTCGTGCGCAAAGCACTGGCTAAACGCCCGGAAGATCGTTTCCCTAGCGGCCAGGAGTTTCTCGACGCGATTATCGCAGCAGCCGAAGGCAAACCCTATTATTCCGATGTGGAAACCACGATTGCCGCCTTCAACCCCGCAGCAAGTAGCGGGATGAACGGCTGGGTGAGCGGTGAAAGCGGCAGCAAATTCGCGGCCCTGACAGGCCCAAACAAGAAACTATGGATAGGCGCCGGGGCGATCGCGGCGCTGAGCCTGGTCACTGGCATCGCCTTCCTGGCGTCTCCGCGCCAGTCTGCTTCGCCCGCCGCGCAAATCCCGGCAAATTCCAGCCAGGTTTCGGCAGTTGAGCCACAGACCGAAGCGCAAAACGCCGCATCGGCAAGCACCGACAACAAGAAGGCTCAGCTTCCGCCAAGAAAGACTGTGTCCAGGAAAACCGCTTCCACGGAAAAATCCCAGGTTGCCGATCAATCCGGCAAGACGGAAAAATCTCCGGAGGCTGCGCAAAACGCCAAGAGCGCCAAGGAACCGGCAGCATCCTCAAGCACCACCAGTAAATCGCCAGACAGCCATGCCAAAGCACCGGAGAAGAAAAAGGGACTTTTCGGTGAAGACCTGAAACCCTCGCAATGGCACAAGGAAGGCGAATTGTTTTAAGCCCGAACAAGACCAATCAACACCCGACAACGAGAACCACAATGCGCCAATACCTGGATTTAATGCAACACGTTATGAATCACGGCCACCGCAAGGATGACCGCACCGACACCGGCACCTTGAGCGTGTTCGGTTACCAGATGCGCTACAACCTAGCGGACGGTTTTCCCCTCGTCACCACCAAAAAATGCCACCTGAAGTCGATCATCCACGAATTGCTGTGGTTTTTGCAGGGCGACACCAGCATCCGCTACTTGAAGGAAAACGGCGTCTCGATATGGGATGAATGGGCCGACGCGAACGGCAATCTTGGCCCGGTCTACGGCTACCAGTGGCGCTCCTGGCCGACGCCGGATGGGCGGCATATCGATCAGGTTTCCCAGGTAATCGAGCAGATCAAAAACAACCCGGACTCGCGCCGCCTGATCGTTTCCGCCTGGAACGTCGCCGATATCGACAAGATGAAACTTCCGCCATGCCACGCATTTTTCCAGTTCTACGTGGCCCCAGCGACAGGCTCGGGACAGGCCAAGCTTTCCTGCCAACTCTACCAGCGCAGCGCCGACATCTTTCTCGGGGTGCCTTTCAATATCGCCTCGTACGCGCTGCTCACCATGATGGTGGCACAAGTCTGCGGCCTGCAACTCGGCGATTTCGTGCATACCCTGGGCGACGCACACCTTTATCTCAACCACCTCGAACAAACCAGGGAACAGCTATCGCGTGAACCACGTGCGTTGCCGATCATGAAAATCGACCCGGCGGTGCAGGATATTTTCGCGTTCAAATACGCGGATTTCAGTCTGGAAGGATACGACCCACACCCGGCTATCAAGGCACCGGTAGCCGTTTAGGATTCGATTTCCCGCTCGGCGGCAACATTTGCCGCGCGGATTTTATCGGCCTTCTTGTATTCGTACTGGGAAGGCGTCATGAAGAAGCGGCACTCGTCCAGATATTCTGCCTGGGGAATGAAGGTTTTCAGGTGCAGGCAAAAGATGCGAGCGATGCGCTGGTTGGTCTGATTTTTCCGGCTTTCTTCTTTGATTTCCAGATCGATTACGTCGATCGGGCGGTAATCCTTTTAGCCGAAGCCGGTAGGATGCAGCCAGGTAAACAGCCGCGACGACACGCAATTAAAGCACAGCGTCAGCGTCTTCTCACCCTGCCGTTCGCCCTTGGCGATGACATTCTCGAAATACGGAAGGTACTTGGGGTCGATCGGCATTAAATTGATTATGAAAAAATCAGAAACCGCCTTTTTGATGCAGCGGCAAATAAAGCCCTATGTACAATAAAATAGCTACCAGCAACATCAGAACGATCATGGTAATGATATTGATGACGGTCTGCGCAGGGGTACTCCCTATTAGATTTCTCATCGCCACCGGTGCCCCGCAATGGGGGCACCGGTCGGCCAATTCACTTACCTTGTTACTACATTCGGGACAATTGATCAGAGCCATTAAATCTTACCATCAATAAATCAAACACAACCCGCTGCAGTAGGTGCAGACACGGTTACAGTACCGGAAATATAGTCCGCATAGCAGGTAGCCGAGGTCGTAACCCCTATCGGTGCAAAACGCCAACCAAGTCCATTTGGAGTGACCTCGCTATCGTAGCCGGTGGTGTTATCCAGAGCCAAAACGATCCCGGAAACGTTTGCTGTCGGGTAGCCCAGGATATCCGGCGTTGAACCGAAAGTAGTCGCATTAAACACGGTTACTGTGATACCGCCC
>CALMWM010000303.1 GCA_937873435.1 uncultured Gallionellaceae bacterium | reverse complement strand
ACATCATCGAACGCTTCGCCAGCCACTCGCGGGTGCCGGTAATCAACGGCCTGACCAACGAATATCACCCCTGCCAGATCCTCGCCGACATCTATACCTATATCGAGCATCGCGGCTCGATCAAGGGCAAGACCGTGGCATGGATCGGCGACTCCAACAACGTTTGCAACACCTGGTTGCAGGCCGCGGAAGTGCTCGATTTCAACGTTCACGTCTCGACCCCGCCCGGCTATGAAGTCGAGCCGGAGCGCGCCGGACTCTACGGCACCGATCACTATGAGGAATTCCCCGACCCGATGGAAGCCTGCGCGGGCGCCGACCTGGTCACCACCGACGTATGGACCAGCATGGGCTTCGAAGCGGAGAATGCCGAGCGCCAGCGCATATTCGCCGACTGGCAGGTGGACGCCGAGATGATGCGCGTCGCCAAGCCGGATGCTCTCTTCATGCATTGTTTGCCGGCCCATCGCGGCGAAGAAGTGGCGGCGGAAGTCATCGACGGCGCGCAAAGCGTGGTGTGGGACGAGGCCGAGAACCGCCTCCACGTCCAGAAGGCGCTGATGGAATATCTGCTGCTCGGAAAAATCAGCTAAACATTCAATAAATTTCGGAAATCACCATGAGCAACGTTAACAAAGTCGTTCTCGCCTATTCCGGCGGGCTGGATACCTCTGTCATCCTCAAGTGGCTGCAAGACACCTACCACTGCGAAGTCATCACCTTCACCGCCGATGTCGGCCAGGGCGAGGAACTCGAACCGGCGCGCAAGAAGGCGCTGCAATTCGGCATCAAGCCGGAGCACATCTTCATCGACGACCTGCGCGAAGAATTCGTGCGCGACTTCGTCTTCCCGATGTTCCGCGCCAACACCGTCTACGAAGGCGAATACCTGCTCGGCACCTCGATTGCCCGCCCGCTGATCGCCAAGCGCCTGGTCGAGATTGCCGCCCAGGTCGGCGCCACCGCGTTTTCCCACGGTGCCACCGGCAAGGGCAACGACCAGGTGCGCTTCGAACTCGGCGCCTACGCCCTCAACCCGGACATCAAGGTAATCGCGCCGTGGCGCGAATGGGATCTGACCAGCCGCGAAAAACTGCTGGCCTACGCCGAAACTCATGGCATCCCGGTCGAAATGAAACACAAGCAGGGCGGCAGCCCGTACAGCATGGATGCCAACCTGCTGCATATTTCCTACGAAGGCCGTCACCTGGAAAATCCGGCAGCGGAAGCCGAGGAAGACATGTGGCGCTGGACGGTATCCCCGGAAAAAGCCCCCGACCAGGCCGAATACCTCGACCTGGAATTCACCAAGGGCGACATCGTCGCGATCAACGGCAAAAAGATGTCTGCCGCCGAAGTGCTGACCGAACTCATCCGCCTCGGCGGGATGCACGGCGTAGGCCGCCTCGATCTGGTGGAAAACCGCTACGTCGGCATGAAATCGCGCGGCTGCTACGAAACCCCCGGCGGCACCATCATGCTGAAGGCCCACCGCGCCATCGAATCGCTCACCCTGGATCGCGAAGTGGCACACCTGAAGGACGACCTGATGCCGCGCTATGCCAGTCTGATCTACAACGGCTACTGGTGGAGCCCGGAGCGCAAAGCATTGCAAGTGCTGATCGACCACACCCAGACCCATGTCAACGGCTGGGTGCGCCTCAAGCTCTACAAGGGCAATGTGATCGTCGCCGGGCGCGATTCCAGGAGCGATTCGCTGTTCGACCCGACCATCGCCACCTTCGAGGATGACGAGGGCGCCTACAACCAGGCCGATGCCGGCGGATTCATCAAGCTCAACGCGTTGCGGATGCGAATCGCCGCGCGCCTGGCCGAAGGCAGGAAGAACTGATGCGCGCGCCGACTGCAAAAACCGCCCTGCTCGCCCTGTGGACAGCAGCTTTCCTGCTGACCGCAACGGTAGCCGGGGCCGCCCCGGTGAAGGTGACGGTAGGCGGAAAGACTCTCGACATCCCGCTGCCCGCCGGCTTCGTCGATACCGCCACCGCAGCCCCCCAACTCAAGCAGCTGGGCGAAAAGCAATTCGTCAGCCAGGACAGCCGCCTGCTGGTCTACGGCGTCGAACAAGCCGGCCTGGAACGCCTGAAAAAAAACCAGGGCGTCCCGATCCAACGCTATCTCCAGGTGCAAATCCCCAGGCAGCTGGAAAACGCTTCCGCCACGACGGCAGACTTCGCCGAATTGAAGAAACTGGTGGTGCAGCAGAACGCCGACCTGGGCAAGCCCGAGAGCCAGCTCGCCGCACTGCCCAAGGGCAAGCTCGGCGAACTGACCGCCGAAAAGGCCAAGCTATCCCAGCCGGGAGCGCCGCTCACCATAGGGGTGCTGCGCGACGACCCGCGCAGCCTCACCGTGCTTACGCTGTCCCGCTTCGAAACCAAGGCCGGCAAGACCACCACGATCTACGTGCTCACCGCGACCAGCCATATCCTGGTCAAGGACAAGCTGCTGCATTTCTACCTCTACACCGACTACCTCAAACCGGCGGATGCCGAATGGCTCAGGGAAACCTCCGATGCCTGGCTGAAGGCGGCTCTGCAATCCAATTGATCATCTGAAAGGAAAACCGTGTCCCAATTCGATAACGTCAGCGTCATCAAGAAAGCCAACGTCTATTTCGACGGCAAGTGCGTTTCCCACACCGTTTTGTTCGCCGACGGCACCAAGAAAACCATCGGCGTTATTTTCCCCAGCACCCTGACCTTCAACACCGGCGCGCCGGAAGTGATGGAAATCAATGCCGGCGTGTGTAAGGTCAAGCTGCCGGGTTCCAGCGACTGGCGCACCTTCAAGGCCGGCGAGAAATTCAGCGTCCCGGGCAGCAGCAGCTTCGACATCGAAACCGTGGAAACGCTTGACTACGTCTGCCATTTCATCACCGAATCGGCCTGCTGCGCGGGGTAACCAGATGCCTTCTTTTGACATCGTTTCCGAAGTCGATAAACAGGAACTGCACAACGCCGTCGACCAGACCAACAAGGAAGTCACCAACCGCTTCGATTTCAAGGGTTCTGACGCCCGCGTCGAACAGGCCGAATACGTGTTGACGGTGTATGCCGACGACGACTTCAAGCTCGACCAGGTTCTCGACGTGCTGATGGGCAAGCTCACCAAGCGCAATATCGACGTGCGCTGCCTGGACAAGGGCAAGTCCGAGAAAATCAGCGGCAACAAGATGAAACAGGCTGTCACCGTGAAAACCGGGGTGGAAACCGAACTGGCGAAGAAAATCGTCAAGCTGGTCAAGGATTCCAAGCTCAAGGTACAAGCCAGCATCCAGGGCGAGGCCGTGCGCGTGACCGGAGCGAAACGAGACGTGCTGCAGGAAACCATCACCCTGATGAAAAAATCCATCAGCGACTTCCCCTTGCAGTTCCAGAATTTCCGCGAATAAAACCATTTCGCTATAGAGACCTGAAGAACACCCTCTCCCGCGCTGTCGCGCACCCCTCCCCCACTCGTGGGGGAGGGGCTGGGGGAGAGGGAAAGTTTTATTGCAGATCAGTAGTGTCCGGTTAAATTGAGTCAT
>CALMWM010000302.1 GCA_937873435.1 uncultured Gallionellaceae bacterium | reverse complement strand
GCAGGGCAAGGCGCAACGACGCGGAATGGTCATTCCATTCCAAGGAGTTGCAACGTAGCAATGCGCCCGGAAAACTGTGCAATCCGGCACGTAGCGTTTTCACCAACCGGGTGAACACGAAATACACGACAAAGTCGTTTGGCACCATCATCTTATGCACCTTGGCGAGCGGTCAACTGAGGTTTCTAGGTTCAATGGCTGCTCGACATCTGGTAATTGTTACGTCCACCCTGCTTGGCCAGGTACATCGCTTCATCGGCGCGTTTGATCAGCACATCCGGCTTGTCGCCGTCCGACGGATAAACGCTGATGCCAATACTGGTGCTCAGTTTCAACTCATGCTCCCCGATCTGGGCCGGCACGCGCATGGATTCGAGGATTTTCTCCGCGAGCGCGGTCAGGTTGCGCAGTTGCTTGATTCTCGGCAGCAACAGCACGAATTCGTCGCCACCCAGCCGCGCCACGGTATCGCCTTTGCGGATGCATGTCTTGAGCCGCTTCGCAACCACGCACAGCAGTCTATCGCCGGCTTCGTGTCCCAGCGTATCGTTAACCTGCTTGAAGCGATCCAGATCGAGGAACATCACGCCGAGCATTTCGCCCTCGCGGCGCGCATTCAGCAACATTTGCGTCAAGCGGTCATGGAACAGTTGGCGATTGGGCAAACCGGTCAAAATATCGTGATAGGCCTGATAGCGCACCAGTTCCTCGTGGCGTTTGCGCTCGGTAATATCGAAGAGTACCGAGACATAGTGCGTCACCTTGCCTTCGTCGTTGCGCACCGCCGAAATCGTCTGCCATGCCAGGAAAACATCGCCGTTTTTGCGCTTGTTCCAGATTTCGCCGCGCCATTGGCCGGACTCGGAAAGCTGATGCCACATTTCGCGGAAAAAATCCGCGTTGTGGAACTTCGAGCGCATCGTATTGGGATTTTTCCCGATAATGTCTTCTGCGGTATAACCGGTGATATTAACGAATGCGGGATTGATCGACAGCACGCAGGCATTGGCGTCGGTCACCAACACGCCTTCCAGCACATTTTCGAACACCTTGGCAGCGAGCCGCAGATTCTCCTCGGCTATCGCCGCCTGCTTTTCCAGTTCGCCGACCTTGAGCGCGCTACGCAACACCCGTTCCAGGGTGTCGGGCGAAAGCCTGGCCTTGGCCAGATAATCGGTGGCACCGGCGCGCATCAACTCCACCACCAACCCCTCGTCGCCCTGCCCGGTCAACATTACAATCGGCGTCTTGACGCCGTGCCCGCGCAGGGAACGAAGTTTGTCGAGACCGTTTTCCTTGCCCAGCAGGTAGTCGAGAAAAATCACATCCGCCGGTTGAGCGGCAGTTTCCTCGAAATTCGCCTCCCGTCCGTGCAGGCAAACCAGTTCGCTGTGGTAACCGTTAACCTCTTCCAGATAGCGCCGCAGCAACTCCTGGTCGACAGGATCGTCATCGACCGCAAGAATTTTCAGTGGGACGGAGGACATGCACTTTTCTCCACGTGAGATAGCCGTACCGTCTCGAACCAATAGACATTGAGGCAATGGATCATGCGAATGAAATCGTCGATAGCCACCGGCTTGACGATATAGGAACTGGCGCCGCCATCGTAGCATTGCTGGATATCGCTTTCCTGTTGCGAGGTAGTCAGAATCACCACGGGAATGCGCCGCAGGTTGGCGTCGTTGTGAATCTGCTCCAGCACCTGCTTACCGTTCAGCTTGGGCAGATTGAGATCCAGCAGGATCAGTTCCGGCATCGGAAAAGCGCTCGGGTCGGTATAGCGCCCGCGCCGAAAAAGGTAGTCCAGCGCTTCCTCGCCATCTTCCACGACATACAACTCGTGCGGAAAATCGCCATCCAGCAACGCTCGCCGGGTCAGCTCCTGATCGCCCGGGTCATCCTCCACCAGCAGGATAACTGCGGGTTTGCTTCTGCTGCCCATTTCAACTCCCTCCTTGAACGCCCCACAGCTACAGCGGAAAAAACGTGGTAAATGGTACAAACGTCGCTCCCGATTTCGAGATAAAGTATATCCCAAGACGACACATTACGGCTCGCACGGCAGCGCAAAGCGGAAATACGCGCCCTTGCCTTCTTCCGACTCGACCCAGATACGGCCATGGTGCCGCTCTGCCGCCTTGCGGCAAATCGCCAGGCCGATGCCGGTTCCCTCGAACTTTCCCTGGCCGTGCAAGCGTTTGAACGGCTGGAAAATCTGCTCGACATATTCTGGATTGATACCGATGCCGTTATCGCGCACGCCCAGCACCCATTCGCCGCCGCTTCGCGTAGCGTCGAGGTGGATGCGCGGCGGCATTGCCTCGGTATATTTCAACGCATTGCCGATCAGGTTCTGGTAAAGCTGGGTCAGCAAGGTCGCATCGCCCATCACTTCCGGCAACGGCTCGCGCGTGATCACTGCGCCACTTTCCGCTAGATCTAGTGCCAACGATTCCAGGACGTTGTCGACAATCTTTTCCAGACCGATCAATTCGGTCTGAAGTTCGCGATTTCCGGCGCGTGACAGATTGAGCAGTTCCTGCACCAATTCGCGCATCCTTCGCGCCGCATCGGTAATAAAAGCGAGATCCTTGGCGGCGCGCTCCGGCACCTCGCCCAAGTCGCGCACCAGCCACTCGCTGAAAATCACCAGTTTGCGCAACGGTTCCTGCAAATCGTGGCTGGCGATGTAGGTAAACTCGTTGAGTTCGGCGTTGAGAGACTTCAACTTATCCATTTGCCGAGCCAGAGCCGCATCGCCGCGCTTGACGGTACGCATCAGCTCCTCGATTGCGTCGGCCACCTCGCTGATTTCGTCTGGCTGCCCGCCATGCGCGAGGTGGAGTTTATTCTCCAGCGCGGTTACCGCCCAGCGCCCAGCGGTGAATTCATCGACTGCACCGCCAAGCTCCCTGATGCGGCGCGCATTGCGCATCAACCAGAAACCGAGTGTGAACCAAAGGATCAGCCCGTCGATGACTGGGATGGTAGCGGCGCCGACCGCCAGTTCCGTTCTGGTGAACAGCACCTTGATCGGCGCATCGATAATGAGGCTGGTCTTGTCGGCGATGTTTGCGCTCCACGGAATTTCCCTCACCTCGGCATCCGTTGTCGCGGGTTCTGCCAGCTTCGCCTGTCCCAGTTCCGCCTGTCCGGCTGAACTTGCAACCGGACTGCCGTCATATTTAGCCGTTAGCACGATGCCCGGTGTCGCCAGATTGAACAACAGCGAGTTGTCGATTTTGTAAAATACGGCCATGCGACCAGTTCCCACGCCGAGCCATATCGGCACGACATACACGCGGTACAGGTTGCCGCTACCTCGGGCGAAATACCAACCGCTTTCCTGTTGGGACGGAATCGGAATTTTTTCGAGATCAAGGTCTGAACCGAAAGCGAATACCTTGGCGCCGCCCTGGTTCTGGATCAGCATGTACTGGAAGCGCCGGTTGGTGCCCTGCACGGTCATGAATGCCTGGAGATTGGTGATGCTGGTTTTCTTCTCCTCCAGCAGACGCGTGACTTCGAGGCGCACCTTGAAGTCGCGTGCCTGGAGTTCCCAGTCGCGATCCAGTTGCATCAGGCGCGCCTGGAAGAACGTCGCCAGATCCTCGGCGCGCTCATGTGCCGATTTCTGCAAGGCGACCGAGTAGAATCCGTAGCTCGATGCACCGAGCAGCACGACGAACAACCCCAGGCTGAAGATCAGCCGCAGCGCTGCCTGACGGGCGATGGAGCGGCGTTTCGGATTCATGGGATTCGACCGGCCCATCTATCGTTGATGATGCTGTCGATTTGCAGGCTTTGCGCCTTGGCATTGCCTTCGCTGGTCTTGTGGAAAAAGACCTCGGTTTCCTTCAATTGGCTGCTGGAGAACTTGCCGTCGCGGCTGAAGGCGCGCGGATAGTTGCGTAGCGCCAGTAGCAGCGAGGTGCGCTCATCGGGGTCGGTCACCTTCAACTTGTCCACCACCTCTTCGGGTTTATGCTTGGCGATCCATTGCAGCGATTTCACCATCATGCGCACCATCTTCTCCACCTTCTGCGGTGCGTCGCGGATCATGTCGCTGCGCGTCTCCAGCGTTGCGTGCAGGAAATTGGCGCCCGGTATCTTCCTTGTCGTCGCCGGGTCGGCCAAATTGGCAAGAAAGAACACCTTACCGTCGGCGGCCAGGCGCGATGCGAACGGCTCGTCGCCCATCACCGCATCGGCGGTGCCGGAGATCATCAGCGAGGATTGTTCGATCCAGCTTTGTCCGGCCGGCACGATGCGCACCATGTCGAGGTCGACGCCGTCGGATTTAAGCAGCAATTCAGCCAGCTGTTGCGACGTCGTTTTGCTGTTCTTGGTGCTGGTGTTGACGCCGATCACTTTGCCCCGCAGATCGGCGATGCGCTTGACCTGGTTCTTCAGCCCGGAGCGCACCATCAGCACGAATAGCGGCGCATCGTCCACCGGCGCGATACCGACGACATCGCCGCCGTTCGCGCTAAGCGACATCGCTGCCGGAAAACCGGCGATGGCGAAATCGGCGTTGCGCGTGACCAGGTTGTTGAGCGCTACCGCACCGCCGCCGGTATGCAATATCTGTAGATCGATGCCTTCCTCCCGGTCGGCGCCGATAGCCGGGATCAGGTCCACCGGCAGATAGGAGATGTTGCGCGGCCCTGGGGCGCTGACCACTATCCGCGTCAACGGCTCGGCGGCGGCATTACCGACGCCGAGCACCAGGCACAGGCCAAGCAGCATGGTCGCA
>CALMWM010000301.1 GCA_937873435.1 uncultured Gallionellaceae bacterium | reverse complement strand
CAAAGGTGCCATCGTTGTAAACGGCAAGCCGATTGATGAATATTTTGCTCGTGAAACCGGCCGCATGGTTGCGCGTCAACCGCTCGAAGTGACAAGCAACCAAGGTTCCTTCGATATTTTGGTTAATGTCTGCGGTGGCGGGGAATCTGGTCAAGCCGGTGCTATTCGTCATGGGATTGCGCGTGCATTGGTCGATTATGATGCGGCACTGAAAAGTGCGCTGAGCCAAGCAGGCTTGATGACTCGCGATGCTCGTGAAGTAGAGCGCAAAAAAGTCGGTCTGCGCAAGGCGCGCCGTCGCAAACAGTTCTCGAAGCGTTAAGCGGCCTAGCCGTGAACAAAGAAGCCGCCACATTGTTGGCGGCTTTTTTATTGCTTATTGGAAGCAGGATTATTATTATCCATCTTTCGCTGTAAGGAATGGGGCTGATATGGTTAAGGTAGGTATTGTTGGAGGCACCGGCTATACCGGTGTCGAATTGCTGCGTTTGTTGGCTCAGCACCCGGAAGTTCAGTTGCAGGCGATTACCTCGCGCAAAGAAGCTGGAATGCCGGTAAGCGATATGTTTCCCAGTTTGCGCGGACGGGTAGGGCTGAAATTTGTCGAACCCGGCGATGCGGGTTTGTCCTCTTGCGATGTGGTGTTCTTCGCCACGCCTAACGGTATCGCCATGCAAGAAACGCGGGCGCTTCTGGAGGCCGGGGTTCGCGTGATCGATCTTGCTGCAGATTTCCGCATAAAAGACGCGGCGCTCTGGGAAAAATGGTATGGAATGCAGCATGCATGCCCTGACTTGATCGCCGAAGCCGTGTACGGCTTGCCCGAAATCAATCGGGAAAAGATCAAGGGCGCGAGACTGATTGCCAATCCAGGCTGCTATCCAACCGCGGCTCAATTAGGATTTTTACCTCTTATCGAAACCGGACTTGCCGATGTCACCCATCTGGTTGCCGATTGCAAATCAGGCGTTTCCGGTGCGGGTCGCAAGGCCGAGGTAGGGGCCTTGTTTAGCGAAGCGGCGGATAATTTCAAGGCATATGCTGTGCCGGGGCACCGTCATTTGCCGGAAATTCGTCAGGGGCTGGAGTTGGTGGCCGGAAAAGCGGTGAATTTGACGTTCGTGCCACATTTGACGCCGTTGATCCGGGGTATTCACGCAACCCTTTATGTGCGCTTGACCGGTGCTGTGGACTTGCAGGCAATATATGAAAAGCGTTATGCCAATGAATATTTTGTCGATGTTCTGCCGCAAGGCGCTCACCCGGAAACCCGCTCTGTGCGCGGCAGCAATTTGTGCCGCATTGCCGTGCACCGTCCTCAGGGGGGTGATATTGCGGTTGTATTGTCGGTGATTGACAATCTTACCAAGGGCGCCGCCGGCCAGGCTGTGCAAAATATGAACATTATGTTTGGATTTACGGAAAGCATGGGCTTGCAGCAAATACCGCTGTTGCCATGAAACTGGCCAGAAGATTCAAGCGCCGCTTCAGTATCGCTTCTTCCCCCTTGGCGGTGCGACGCCACCTGGCGTGGTATTGGCGCGTGCCATTGGTGTTGGCGATGCTTGCAGGCGGTTTGGCACTGGCATGGTGGACCTATAATGCCGGTATGAGTATTGCCGGTTTTGAGCGCGGAGTGACTATCGATGAGCTGCAAGAGCTACGTAGCCGGGTTGCTGTCCTCGAAACCGAGAATGTCGGGCTGCGTTCGCAGGTGGCGCAAAGCGACCGAAAACTGCAAATCGAGCAGGCAACCCAGAGCGATCTCTCCAAGTCGCTGAAAGGTATTCAGGAAGAAAATTCGCATCTTAAGGAGGATGTCGGTTTTTTCCGTAAACTGATGTCGGCTGATAAAAATGCTGGAAATCTCACGCTTTATCGTGCCAAGGTCGAAAACAGCGTAATGCCGGGAGAATATCGCTATCAACTGCTCTTGTTGCAGGGGGGGCAGCGCGAAAAGGAATTTCAGGGAAAAGTTCAGTTGCTGGTAAACTTGCAGTCCGATGGTAAAAAGACGGTGATGACTCTGCCCTCGTCGACTAGCAAGGATGCGCAGATCTTTAATTTGAATTTTAAATTCTACCAGCGTGTAGAAGGCACTTTTCAGGTTTCTCCTAAGACTCAAGTTAGGAATATCCAAGTGCGAATATTTGAAAACGGCTCGCTGCAGCCGAAATTGTTACAAACGGTGAGTGTTTCCTAATTAATAGGGATTGCGTATGTTTTTTAAAAGCAAAAGTAGCAAACCTCAGAATCGTATTGATTCCTTGATCGGATCGGAAACCCGCATCGACGGTGACTTGTCATTCACTGGCGGGTTGCGTGTGGATGGTCGGGTTTGCGGCAATATTCGTGAGGAGGAGGGTCAGCCCAGCACGCTAATTCTCAGTGAGCAAGGGCGGATCGAAGGGGTGATCAGAGTCTCTCACGTGGTGATTAATGGCACGGTAATCGGGCCGGTACACGCTGTCGAATATGTGGAACTTCAGGGGAAATCCCGGGTCACTGGTGATGTGTTCTACAAAACGCTAGAGATGCATGTGGGTGCTATTGTCGAAGGCAAGCTGGTGCATAAGGACGTCGCGAATGTCGTGGAAAGCGAGTCGGTGGTGCTTGCACCAATTAGTTGACTAAAAGCGTTGGGGATAGGTATACTTCAACGCGCCCCTTGAATTTGGAGATGAAAATGAATGCAGCAACTGAGATGGCTTCCCCGTTGGTTTTTACCGATAGCGCTGCGGCTAAGGTAAAAAGTCTGATCGAAGAGGAGGGTATTCCCGGCCTCAAATTACGTGTTTTCGTTACCGGTGGCGGCTGCTCCGGATTTCAATACGGATTCACTTTTGACGAAACGACCAATGAGGACGATACGGTCGTTGAGAAGAACGGAGTTAACCTGTTGATCGACTCCATGAGTTTTCAGTATCTTGTCGGTGCTGAAATCGACTACAAAGAAAGTCTGCAAGGTTCCCAATTCGTGATCAAGAACCCTAATGCCACAACGACTTGTGGCTGTGGTTCCTCTTTCTCTGCGTAACGGATTCCTTTCAGAATACAAGGGGGCGCAAGCCCTCTTGTCGTTTCAGGCAGGATACAGCGCACCCAACACGCGCAATCCGTGGGCTCCGGTTACCTCCGGTAAATTACCTGGTTTTCCGTGAATGGTCTGCCTGGCTAGCCAGGCGAAAGCTACTGCTTCTACCTGATCTGCCGGAATCCCCAGCGCATCGCTTTTCTCCAGCCTAACCGTCGGTAGCCTCTGCGCAATTCTTCTGGTGAGCGCGCTGTTATGCGCCCCCCCGCCGCACAAATAAATTTCCTCAGTGCTTGGGCAATAAGAGCTGATTGCATCGGTAATTCCGCGAGCGGTGAGGTCAAGGAGGGTGGCTTGAACATCCTCTGGATGGTGTGATTCCAAGGAAAATTGCTGCAGCCATGCGGAGTTGAACAAGTCTCGTCCGGTACTTTTGGGCGGGGGAGCTGCAAAGAATGGCTCGGCAAGCATTCTGGCTAATAAGCTGGAAATGGGGTGACCGCTTTGCGCCCATTGGCCGCCTTCATCGTAGTTCTTTCCTAAGTGCTTCGCTATCCAACTGTCTAACAACAGATTCCCTGGGCCGCAGTCAAATCCACTGACG
>CALMWM010000300.1 GCA_937873435.1 uncultured Gallionellaceae bacterium | reverse complement strand
GGTTGTCCGAGCAATTCCTCGGCGCTGTAGCCGAGCATGTTAGCCGCCGCCGGGTTGATGAAATGGATCAGGCCGTCGGCATCCAGGCCGCAAATGCCGTCGCCGATGCTATGCAGGATCAGCTCGTTGCGGTATTGCAGTGCCGCGATTTTTTGTGCGGCGAGCTTGCGTTCGGTGATGTCGGAAACCATTGCCAGCGCGCCGATATATTCGCCTTCCTGGAAAACCGGGCCGGCGGACAGATACGCCCAGAATTCGCGGCCATCGCGACGGCGGAATTTGAATTCGTGCTGCTCGCTGATCCCTTGCTGGCGACGCGCCATGTTGTGCGCCGCAGAGTTTTTGTCCTGCTCGTCGATGAAATCGAACATTGAGAGTCCGATAATCTGCGAGGCGCTGACATATCCCAGCATTTCCGCCATCTTTTGGTTGGCAAAAACACTGGTGCCGCGCTGGTCGATCAGCCAGATGCCTTCAGCAGCGGTTTCCACGATCAGGCGGTAGCGTTCTTCGCTTTCCCGCAAGCTGCGCTCCGATTCGATGAGGCGTTGGTAGGGGGCGCGGATGCCGTGGGCGAAAATGGCGCGATACAGCAAATAGTAAGCGACGATCTTGTAAGTGTGGCCCAGCAGGTTCGGCACATCGGTTACTTCCGAGTAAGCGGCGAAAAAGAGTTCGCCTAATCCCATCGTCGCAACCGCCGCAAAAAGCAGGTTGACGTCGAAGGGTTGCGGTTCCTGTTTACGCCGGTACAAGATAATGGCCGTTGCCGCATGAATGCCGACGATGAGGTATTCCACGCCCCGTTTGATCGGCGTCAGTCCGCTGGCGGCGTCGAAGACGTGGGGTAGAAACTGCTGGTGGAACAGGACGACCCAGTAGGCGGTTCCGGTAAGCGCCAGCCCCCCCGCCAGAAAGCCTGCTTGCGAGTGTGCCGCTATTTCTTTCTGCCACGGCAGCACGGCAGCCGCCAGCAGGGCAAGTGCCGCCAGGATTCGCGCCGCCAGCCAGAAATGAATGGCTTTTTCGGGGCCGTTGGCGGTGATGAA
>CALMWM010000299.1 GCA_937873435.1 uncultured Gallionellaceae bacterium | reverse complement strand
TTTACCTCGGTGCTGATTGTAACGGCTCTGCTGGCGATGATTGTCAATCGCGACCGCCAGCGCATGACCGAACAGTTGCGCGATGAAGCCGAACGCCTGGAAGCCAAGGTGATGGAGCGTACCCGCCACCTGGAACAAACCAACCAGCAACTGCTGTTGGAAATCGCCGACAGACAACGTGCCGAAGCAGCGCTGAAACAGCTGAACGATACACTGGAACAACGTGTCTCAGAAAGCCTGGCAAGAAACCGCGAGAAGGATCATGTGCTGATCCAGCAATCGCGCCTCGCCGCGATGGGCGAAATGGTCAACAATATTGCGCACCAATGGCGCCAGCCTTTGAACGCGCTAAGTCTGGTGCTGATGAACCTCAAGGATGCTCATGACTTCAAGGAATTGGACGACATGTACATCCAGCGTGCGATGGAAACTGGAAATCGGTTGATTCAAAGCATGTCTAAAACCATAGACGATTTCCGCAATTTCTTCCGTCCCAACCGGGAAAAGACCGAGTTCGACATGGGCAAAACATTGACGGAGGCGGTGGGATTAGTCGATGCCACGTTCAAGCATGGCGATGTGGAAATACGCTATGGCGAACTACAGGAACTCACCGTCAGCGGACACCCAAACGAATTATCGCAGGTACTATTGAATGTTCTCAACAACGCGCGCGATGCGATTCAGGACAAGCGGGTCACGCATGGGATGATAGAAATCCGCCAGTTCGCGCATGACGGAATGGCAACACTGGAAATTCGTGACAACGGCGGCGGCCTGGGCAGCGAGATCATGGCAAAAATTTTTGATCCCTACTTCACGACCAAGGAAAGTGGCACGGGTATCGGTTTGTACATGTCGAAAATGATCATGGAAAACATGGGGGGTGACATTTCCGCACGAAACGAGGGAGACGGCGCGGCATTCTCGGTAACCCTGCCGCTGGTTGCGGCGAACAAAATTTCTCAGCTTAATTTGGATATCTGTTCTTGAGCATCGGTACGCCCACCGCATGTTCTCAACTTGCCTGAAGATGGCTTCTATCCGATAATCCAGCCTCCGCGAATAGGCAACTCCGTTCGAATTCCAGCGCGTCCATTTGTGAAGGCGAGGTTTTACCCCCATGCTACTAAAACTCATTCTGCTAGGCGTAGGCATCTGGCTGATTTACAGGATTTTCCGAGGTTACGGGAAAAGCCTGCAACAACCGCCGCCCCCGCCTATCGAAGATGACATGGTACGCTGTACCTACTGCGGCGTTCACCAGCCTAAAAGCGAAAGCATCCTGAGTAACGGAAAATTCTATTGCAGCCAGGAACACCGCAACTTAGGAAAAGAGAAGGAATAGCCGGACACCCCACCTCCGGTCGCAAAGCGTCAGCGAGGATATCAATGCAAGGTCGTGAAGTTGCTGTCGTCAGGGCGACCGCTGGCTATTTCCTCTGGCAAGGCATCGCGTATCGATACCACGTCCACCTTGAAAGTCACCGTCTGTCCAGCCATGGGATGGTTGCCGTCAACGGTCAGCTTGCCGTCGGCGATGCGCGTGACTTTAAACATGATGGTTTCGTTGCGGTCGTTGGTAAATTCCACATCTGCGCCGAGGTGGCGAAATTCCGGCGGAACGTTGTCGATATCGTCGGTAAAGGTCAGCTCCGGTTGATACGCACCGAAACCTTCTTCCGGGGTCAGCACCACTTCGAGGCGATCGCCGACTGCGCGGCCTTCCAGGGCGTCTTCGACTTTTTCGAAAATACCGCTATCGGCGCGATGGATGTAACCGACCGGCATATCCATCTGCTCAAATACGTTGCCAAGGCTATCCACGATGGAATAGGTAATGTACACCGCCTTGTTCTTGGCGACTTTGTCTACGGACATCGGATTTCCCACTTAACGATTCAAAAAGGCCGGACAGCATAGCACCACTTTCCGGCAAGGTACATCACGACTTCTTCTTCCGGTTTATCTCCAGATCGATCCGCATCTCGCTCTTGCCCTTGGGGACATGCCACTTGAGCGTCAACGTAACGGCCTGCATGATTTTCTCGAAACCGGCTTCGGATTGCGAGACGGAAAAATAGGGACTGCTATGGAAATCTACCGCCTTGCTGGCGAACAGCTTGATGGTGCCGCCCAACACGTCGTCGTCGAGGATAATTTCTTTCATTGCCGCGATACTTAACGGCTGACCGAAACCACCGGGTATTTCTCCTTTAACCACGAATTTTCCCGCCGGGCCATCGCAACTCGGCATCGCCAGATTGATTTCAGTCGTGAAAATTCCCGAGGCCTTGCCGTTGAAACGGTAAATCACGCTCAAGCGCCTCCCTGCCAACTCTAACGTTTTTTCTACCGGACATGCAGACGAGGCGAAAACCAGGCCGCGCGTGCTGTCATCGCGCGCCTCATAATCGTTCAGTTCCATCGCCGCGTCGGAGTCCGGCTGAAACGCATCAAGGAAGAGTGCGCGCGGACGTCCGTCCAGGATTAAATCCGCGGGACCGATCTCATGCTTGAAACTCACCCGGTCGTGCGCCGAGGCGATGCCTGCGCCATCGTGTCCGGCCTGGCCGTCCTGCAAATGGATCTTACGGTAATAATGCTCGTTCTGGCGCGTCAGGGTGTCGCCGAAATTGTGGCTGAGAGCATAGGCGTCGAGTTCGGTAATCGCTGCCAATCCATTGACACGAACGA
>CALMWM010000298.1 GCA_937873435.1 uncultured Gallionellaceae bacterium | reverse complement strand
TGGCAATCGGCGTGGGCGGCAAACCACCGCGCGTATAGGTATTATACGGCGTATCCTCAAGTAGATCGCGTTTGTGCAACTTACCGTCGTACCCCTCACCCACCCCGTAAATTACCGTCGGGTCGGTTTGCAGGCGCATACCGATCCGCAGGCGGTTGATGAATACCGAAGCAATCATAGGACGCTCGCTGGCCTGGCCGGTTTCCTTTTCGATGATCGAAGCCATGGTCAAGGCTTGATAGGGGTTGGCATATGGCAAATCCGCTGCTCGCCCGCTCCACGCCTCGTTGAGCCGGGTTTGCATGATGCGGTAAGCGCGCTTGAGTATGGAAAGATCGCTCATACCGCTGCTGAAATAATAAGTGTCCGGGAAGAACAATCCTTCCGCACTCCTTTCATCTGCTTCGAGTTGGCTCAGTATCTCCTGTTCTCTCAAGTTGAGCGTAGCATGGCGGATTGCCGGATTGTCATCCAACGCCTTGCGCATTTGACGGAAGGTCCAGCCTTCGATAAAAACTACCTGGCTTTGCGTTACGTCGCCGCGCGTCAGCTTCAGGAATAGCCTATAAGGTGTAATTTCACCTTCCAACAGATAGTTGCCGGCTTTGATTTCGCTGGCCTTGCCGAACAAGCGCACCAGAAGTTCAAAGCTCCACGGCTCGACCACCAGATTATCCGCGGCAAGCTGGCGCGCCACGCTACGCAAGCGGCTGCCGTGCTTGATTTCGAGCTCGTAGGGTTGCACCAGAGCAGTCGGAGTTGCCGCGAAATAAACCAGCCACCCCACCGCAACAAGAGTGGCGACGAGGACTAGGAATAACACCGTTTTAATTAGTTTGATCATGACAGTCCGTCAGATATTGCCTGATTAGCCGAGTAAAAGAACCACATTCCCAGCGTTTACTGCTTGTACCCATACCCGATGCACAAGATCCATCAGGCTGCCGGGTATCGATTTCCCGCACTTGCCATACGCCGATCAGGCTGTTGCACATCATCACTTCTTCAGCGGCCAATAAATCAGCAAGCGGTATATCCCGAATCTCGGTCGGCATGGCGTTGTCTCCCCCCCAGGCGAGAATCCTCTCCCGCGTCACGCCGGCCACACCACAACGAATCAAGTCAGGAGTAACCAGAACACCGCGCAGGACAATAAAGAGGTTGCTGCTTACCCCCTCGATCACGTTGCCGCGCCGATCGCATAGCAACCCTTCGCTAATGTTTTGGTCGTTCCATTCCGCCCGCGCCAAAACATTTTCCAGGCGGTTCAGGTGCTTGATACCGGCTAAACGGGGCTGATCGGCCAATTGCAACTCGCACAGGCGCACTTTGACACCCTCGTTGAAATTGGCGGCAGGATAAGGTTGCATGGGTGC
>CALMWM010000297.1 GCA_937873435.1 uncultured Gallionellaceae bacterium | reverse complement strand
TGTTTACTTCAGCAACGACAGCACTGAGTTGGGCAACGCGTTGGCCTGCGCCAGCATCGCGACACCAGCTTGTTGCAGAATCTGCGAGCGCGTCATGTTGGCGGTTTCCTGCGCGAAGTCTGCGTCGCGGATGCGGCTACGTGCAGCAGAGAGGTTCTCAGAGGAAGTCTGCAAGTTGGCGATAGTGTTGTCGAAACGACTTTGCAAAGCGCCGAATACAGCACGTTGGCCGTTCACCACATCCAGTGCGCTATCGACAATCCGTAGCGCCTTAGTCGCATTGGCAACCGATGTAATATCCAGAGAGGACACTGTTTGCAATGACGAAGCTGTCGTTCCAGAAGTTGCCCATCCCGAAACCATCGCCGCATTGCCAGCAATCGAGTAGGTTTTCGCTGAATCCAGGGTAATGTTGCCAGCGACTGTCATAGTACCGGAGCTATTAGCGGAATTAACCGAATTTTGGATCTTATAGCCCTTGTTATAGGCCGTCGCGGTAGTTGCTCCAACTGATATGTTGGCGCCATCTTCCGCTGTAAGCACAATACCGGTTCCAGAATTATCCAGTTTCGCGCTCACGCCAGTTTGAGAAGAAACGTTATTGAACGCAGATACTGCGTCAGCCAACCCGGTAGACGTATTGGCAGTAACATTGAACGAAATTTGCGCACCCGAAGTTGAAGTAGCATTTGTCCCACCCCAAACTTGAAGGTTATAAGTACCGCTCACCGCACCGGTCCCTTGGAACACGAACAACGCCTCGGTACGCGCCGTGGCTTTGACACCTGTTTGAGACTGCGTATTGATTGCCGCCGCAACGGTCTTGGCGGAATCAGTTGCCACCGTAGTTACCGAGCCGCTGCCTAGCGCACTCGTAATGGTGGTTGTATTTGCCGAGAACACGTTAGCACCAGACGTTCCAGCCGCACCCGACTGCGTATTAACCGTAGAAACCCCGCTCGCCGCCGCGGAAGCCGAACCGCTTGCCTGATACTCACTAGTGCCATAGCTGGTCGTGCGGAAGTTTGCGGTGGTGGTGGTAATAGTTTGAAAAGCATTGGCGCCGACCTGAAAAGTCGCGGAGCCCAAACTACCATCCAACAAGTTCTGCCCGTTGAACTGGGTGGTCTGGGAAAAACGATCCAGCTCACTAACCAACTGGTTCAATTCACCATTTAGCGATTGGCGATCATTGGCCGTGTTCGAGGCATTATTCGATTGCACCGCCAATTCGCGGATCCGTTGCAGCATGTCGCCCATTTGCGACAGCGCACCTTCGCCGGTTTGAGCCAGCGACACACCATCGTTTGCATTGCGGCGCGCTTGGTCCAGACCGCGAATTTGCGCGGTCATCCGCTCGCTGATCGCCAAGCCTGCGGCATCATCCTTGGCGCTGTTAATGCGCAGACCGGATGACAAACGCTGCAGCGCCGTCGCCAAGCTAGACTGCGACGTATTCAAGTTACGTTGCGCGTTCAGCGACGATACGTTCGTGTTAATTACTTGTGGCATGATCTTTCTCCTTCAACTTAAAGAAATCTTGTCAATGCGCGGAACGCCGTCCACGCGTGCATTCACTCCAAAACCGGGTGGATACTGACTTACCCTTGCAACATTTAACGGCAGGGGATAGCAATTCTTTAGAAGCGAATCATTACGATGTTTTCCGCCAGCCACCTGTCATTACGAAAAGATAATAAACCAAATTCAGAATGGCGCAGCAAGTTTTAACATCTTCGCCGGCCCTATTCCAGACTTGCGGTCTGGATTGATGTTCGGCATGATTCGCCAGTCACTCTCAACATAACTTTCGCCCAATTCCTCCCATGAAAAATGTAACTTTCGAAACAGCTGTCGCGCTTTTCCGCCAAGGACAATTCGACAAGGCAAAAGCGCAGTGCGACACATTGCTTGAAAGTCACCCTAACGATAGTCAGGCATTGTGCTTACTAGCCGACACGCTGGAGGCACTAGGGCAAGGGATGGAAGCGGAGAATAAGCTGAAACGTGCATCTGCACTCGACCCGGAATGTACGGAAACCCTTTGCAAGTTGGGATTGCTCTACCTGCGCCGGCAAAAATACATGCAGGCATCGCTGACCTTCCTCGCTGCTACCCAGATCAAAGAGGATTTTGTCCCGGCGTACCTCAACCTGGGCATATCCTTGTGGGCGCAAGGCAATGAGACGGAAGCCGTCGCCGCGTTCCGCCAGACCATCGCACTCCAGCATGATTTTACCCCGGCACACGTGGCTCTTGCCAACGCGCTACTGGCTCGGGGTGAGTACGAAGAAGGTTGGCGCGAATCGGAATGGAGCCAGCACCGCCCCAAATTGCCGAGCATGCACGAGCGTCCCCGCTGGGACGGCACGCTAACTCCCGGCAGCTCCCTACTAATAAAGGCCGACGAAGACAGCTGCAACACCCTGCTGGCATGTCGCTATCTCCCTTTCATAGCGGAAAAGAAAGTACACGTGGTTTTGCAATGCGAGCGGAAACTTGTCTCACTCTTGACGACGCTCCCTAGTCTAGTCACGGTGATCGACAATGACACCCCCCCTCCTTATCACGAAGCACAGTTGCCGCTATTGAGCCTTCCCCGTTTGTTCACCACTCGCGTAAGTACTATCCCCGGGAATATTCCCTATCTTCGCGCGAGCGAAGCGGGCATAAGCAAGTGGCGCAAAAAGCTATCCGAGCATGAGGACAAGATACGTATCGGCTTGTGCTGGTCTGATACCCGGAAATCTTCAGATAGTGACGCGCGCTCGATGCCCACAGCATTGTTGGAACGACTAGGTGAGCTACATCATGTGGTATTCATCAGCTTGCAAAGCGATGCGCCTGACGACGTAGCAAAATTGCAGGAAAAAATTCCGCTGCTCGACTTCACCCCCGAGTTTGAAGATTTTTCCGACATGGCAGCGCTCATGACCAACCTGAACTTGATCATTTCGGTTGACGCTCCGGCACTACACCTTGCCGGCGCGCTGGGCATGAATGCCTGGGGGCTGCTGCACCATGCAACGGATTGGCAATGGATTGCCGACGGATACCGCTCCTTGTGGTATCCCCAAACCTTATTGTTCAAGCAGAACGTACCTGGGGAATGGGAAGACGTCATGGCTGCCGTGAAATACCAACTGTTGGCAGCTATTCCGAGCGACGAATAAAACAGTGGCTTTATTATATTAATTCCGTGCTTCTTAAAGAAGCCATGAGAGTCGCCCTCCTCTCCCACCAATGTACGAGAGGAGTTAATCAGTTTTAAGGTAACCAGGCTTTCAACCACACGTCGAGGTTGTCCTCCAGCAGCCATTCCCGCATCACTTTTTCTCGTAGCGCATCGCCCATCTTCGCCGTTGCATCTAGGTCGGCGACATGTTCGCGAATCGCCGTCACCCACGCCTTGGTATTGTTTTGAACCAGGCTTACCGGGAAATCGCCGCGGTAAGGCGTATAGTCGGTGCAAATTACCGGAAAACCTAGCGCGCCGTATTCCAGCAAGCGCAGGTTGCTCTTGCTGTCGTTGAAGGGGTTGAGTTCCAAGGGGGCAACAGCCAAGTCCAAGTTGAGGCTAGCCAGCTTGGCGGGATATTCGTGGAACGGCACGCCAGTATGAAACTCTCTCACGTAAGGGCGCATGTATTCAGGGCACATGCCGAAAAACACCCAATCCACTTCATCGGCGGTTTCCTTGACCACGTCGAAAATCAGTTCCAGATCGCCACTATGACTGGCCCCGCCAGCCCAGCCCACCCTCGGCAGCCTGGATTGACGGCGGAGCGGTTTGAGATCGCCCCACAAGTCGTGACGAATAAAATTCGGCACCACGCGAATATCATCCACCATCCCTTTATAAGCATCGGCAAGCGGTTCGGTCGACACCACGAAACGATCACATAAGGAAACGGCACTGCGTAGAACGTCACCAACATCCCTTGGAACATGGGAATGATGTAGACTTTTTTTAGGTACGTG
>CALMWM010000296.1 GCA_937873435.1 uncultured Gallionellaceae bacterium | reverse complement strand
GCCCGACCACCTGCCCGGCGACGGGCGCACGGATCACCATGCGTTCCAGATCGTTGGAAACAGACTTGAATTTTTCCGCATCGGCTTGAACCTCGCGGCGCACATCCGCCATCTGACCGTCTACCTCCTTGCGGTACTCCTGCTTGCGCTGGATCGCGCGCAACTTCATCTCCGCTATCGAACTGCGCGAGCGCGAAATATTTCCCTGCAAGTCGGCCATAGAGGCCATCGTATCGGCGGCCATGCGCTCCAGTTCCAATTGCTTGTTGCGCGGCGCATAGCCTTCCTTGACCAGTTCGCGGATGCCCTTCAGCTCTTCCTGTAGCGAAGATAGCTGGCTTTTGCGGTTTTGCAGGATTCCTTCGTAACCCTGGATCGCCGCAACCTGCCCCTGGATGGATTCCTCAATGGCTTGCTGGTCGGCCTGCAACGCTAAACGGCGCGACTGGAAAAGCTGTTCCTGGTTGGTCATTTGCTGCCTGATCAGCGGATCGCTGGCGGCCTGCAACAAGTCCGGGTGGAAAGCTATCCTGGTCTGCCCTGCCTGCTCCGCAACCAGGCGGCCTTCCATCGCCCGGAGGCCCAGGTAATGCTGGCGCACCGATTCATAGTTGGCGCGTGCCACAGCGTCGTCGAGACTGATCAGCTCCTGGCCGTCCTTGACAAACTGGCCCTCCTTGACCAGCACATCCTTGACGATGCCGCCGCTGAGATGCTGCACTGCCTTGCGCTTGGTGTCGATCGCCACCATGCCTTGGGTCGGCACCCCCTCGTCCAGCGGCGCCAAACCCGCCCACAGCAGAAAGCCGCCGAAACCCAGCCCCAGCACCCACAAACCGATACGCATCGGTTGCAGGGTGTCCGTCGGCAACACGGTTTCGCCTTCCACAATCGGGGATGTTGCCGAGACAGGGCTTGCCTTGTGACGCTCTAACGATTTACCAATTGCCATGACCTGATTCCTGATTTGATATTGATGAGATTAATTGGATTAAAGCGCGGGGGCTTCCTGACCGCCCGCCGGTTCCTGACTGGCCGGTGCCGCCTTGGGCTGGGAAGCGGCAATCACCTCATCCCGCGTCCCGTAAAGCTGGATCGCCCCGTCGTGCATCACCAGTATCCGGTCGGCTACGCCGATGATGTTCATGCGGTGGGTGATCAGGAACACTGTCCTGCCCTGGTTTTTAAGATCCTGCACGGCCTTGACCAGCGCGGCCTCGCCCACGTCGTCGAGGTTCGCGTTCGGCTCGTCGAGGACGATCACGCTGGGGTCGCCGTACATCGCGCGCGCCAGCCCGATGCGCTGGCGCTGGCCGCCGGAAAGCAGGTTGCCGGCTTCGCCCATGGTGGTATCGTAGCCGCGCGGGAAATGCAGGATCATGTCATGCACCCCGGCACGTTCGGCCGCCCGAATCACTTTTTCCGGGTCGACCGGCCCGAAGCGGGCGATATTCTCGGCGATCGTCCCGTCGAACAGCTCGATGTCCTGCGGCAAGTAACCCAGGTACGGCCCCAGTTCGTCCCGATCCCAACTTTGGATCGACTCGCCGTCGAGCAGCACCTTGCCTTCGACATGCGGCCAAATCCCCACCAGCGCTCGTGCCAACGTCGATTTACCGGAGCCGGATGGCCCCACCACCGCAATCACCTCGCCTGCCGGGAATGCCGCGCTCAATCCCCTTAGAATCGGCAGCGCACGCCCAGGCGCGGTTGCGGTGAGGTTCTCGATGCGCATCTCCCCCTGCGGCGCGGGATGAACCACGCGGGCATCGCGCTCCGGGTGCTTGGCCAAGAGGGCTTCCAGGCGAGTAAACGCTGTGCGCGCAGCGAGGAAGGATTTCCAGGTGGAAACCATCAAGCCGAGCGGCTGGAGCGCTCGCGCCATCAACACGTTGGCGGCAATCATCGCACCCGCCGTCAATTGGCCGTCGATCACCAGCAGCGCGCCAGCTCCCAGCACCAGCGATTGCTGGCTGTAGTTCAGGAATTTGGTCAACGCCTGCATACGGTGTCCCAGGTCCTGCGCCCTGGAGCTTAGCTTCAGGTGATAGTGGTGACGCGTCATCCAGAGTCGGCGCAAATCGCCCAGCATACCCATCGACTCGATCACCTCGGCATTGCGCAGCTTACTGTGCACATAGGTATTCGCCTCCACCCCAGCCTCGCTACTCTGCTCGAGTGGGAGATAGGTCAGGCGATGGCTCAGAAAAGTCATCCCGACCGTCAACGCGGCAAAAACCAGCGCCAGCGCGCACAGCATGGGGTGCAGCAGATACAGTACCACCATGTAGATGGGTATCCACGGCGCATCCATGAAGGCAAACAAGCCGTTACCGGTAAGAAACTGGCGCACGTTGGTCAAGTCGGAAAACGCCTGCACCGGGTTGTGTTCGAGCTGATTCAGGTAAGCCTCGAAGCTGGCGTTGAAGACCCGCGAATTGAGCTGCTGATCCAGCCTCACCCCGGCCCGAACCAGCAAGCGCGAGCGCGCCCACTCGGCAAACCCCATCACGGCAAACAGGAACAGCATGACCAGGGTAAGCGCATACAAGGTCATTTCGCTCCGGCTTGACATGACCCGGTCGAAAACTTGCAGCATGTACAAGGTGGGAGTCAGCATCAGGATGTTTACCACCATGCTGAAAATCATCACGACGGCGAATTCGCGCCGGAACGACCACAACGTGGCCGTCAATTCACTGCGCTGGAAAAAGGAAGAGGTTTTCATATCGTTGAAATGAAAGAATTAAAGCCCCTCTCCCGCTCGCGGGAGAGGGGTTGGGGAGAGGGTGCCTGAAATACGCGCATAGTTAAGTTAGGTTGCAAAATGTCCAACCGCCTCCTTAAGCCGGCACCGGACTAACCGCCACTGCCGGCGGTTGCGGCTGTGCCGCCCGCTGCAAGGCTGCCAGCACTTCATCGCGCGGCCCGTAAGCCTGTACCAGCCCGTCGCGCAACACCAGCAAGAGATCCACCGCCGCCAGCACGCTGGTGCGATGGGTAATCACCACGATAGTGGTACCCTGCGCTTTCAAGGCCAACAAGGTTTCCACCAGCGCCTGCTCCCCGGCCTCATCCAGGCTGGAGTTGGGTTCATCCAGCACCACGAAGCGCGGATTGCCATAGATGGCGCGCGCCAGGCCCACGCGCTGACGCTGCCCACCAGAGAGGAAGCAGCCGTCATCGCCGATGCGCGTGTCATAACCCTGCGGCAACGCCATGATCACCTCGTGCACACCGACCGACTTGGCCGCCGCCTCCACCTTAACCATCTCGACTTCGCCGAAGCGGGCGATGTTCTCCGCCAGCGTACCGTCGAAGAGCTCAACCCCCTGCGGCAAATAGCCGATATGCGGCCCCAATTCGCCCTTGTTCCAAGGGAAAATATCTGCCCCATCCAGCCGCACCTTGCCCGCAGCGGTCGGCCACACCCCGACCATCAACCGCGCCAAGGTGGACTTTCCCGAAGCCGACGGCCCCACGACGGCAACAACAGCTCCTGCCGGCACGCCGAACGTGACACCGCGGATAATCGCGACCTGAGAACCCGGCGCACCGGCCATCACCGCTTCCACGGACAGCATCCCCTTGGGCGACGGCAAAGACATTCCAGGCTCGCGGGCTGGAACGTTCTGTAGCAACGAATTCAGGCGTCCGTAGGCGTCGCGCGCATTGACCACCTGCTTCCACATCCCGATTACCTGGGAAATCGGTGCCAATATACGTCCGCCGAGAATCGACCCCACCAACATCATGCCGCCGCCGCCGGGAAACTGGTTGTTGATGACCAACCAGCACCCCACTCCCAGTAGCAGCGAGGATTGGGTCATTTGCACGAATTTCGAAACCGCCATATTGGCGCCGGCCTGGTCGGAAGCGATGGCCTGCTGGACCAGGAACTCCTTCTGCTTTTTCATCCAGCGCCCGTGAATGTGTTTCAGCATCCCCATCGCCTCGATCACCTGCGCATTGCGCAAGGTGCCGTTGGCATAATTTTGCGCGGCGATCGCCGCACGGTTGGCGCTGGTCAGCGGCGGCTGGGTGTTGCGCTCAGTCAAATAAGCCAGCCCCATCTGCAGCAGCGCGCCGACGATTGAAACATAGCCCATCACCGGGCTGATCATGAAAACTGCCACGATGTACAGCATCGACAACGGCACATCCATGATCGCAAGGACAGCCGGGCTGGAAACGAAATCGCGCAAAGTCCGCAGGTCGTTGATCACCTGACTGGAAACCCCAAGAATGCGCCGCAGGTTGGCCTCGAACATCGCATCGAAGACCCGCCCGCTCATCCTGGCATCGAACTCAAGGCTGGCATGGTGCAGGATTTCCGCGCGCACCCATTCGAACATCTCCAGCAGCACGTACGTCCCGATGACCAGCAAAGTCAACATCGCCAAGGTCATCGTGCTGCGGCTGTTGACCACCCGGTCGTACACTTCCAGCATGTACACGGTGGGTGCCATCACCAGTAAGTTGGTAAAAAAACTGAAAAACAGCGCACGGTGGATAAACGGTTTCAACTGAAGCAACGACGCCTTCAATTCCGAGATGTTATTGCCGGGCTTCATAAACTCATTCCTGATTTCTTATTCATGGTAAACACTTAAATTTTTGGGATATTTTTCGACAAGCGCGCGTTCCCGCCTGAATCACGCCGCCAACTCTTGAAGCTTATCGCCTTCCGCTTCGACGCCCGGCACAACCACTAGGTA
>CALMWM010000295.1 GCA_937873435.1 uncultured Gallionellaceae bacterium | reverse complement strand
AAATGGCGGCGCCGCTGCCCAGACCGGCGGGCAAGGAGGCAGCCGCCTATTGGGCTATCATCGCCCAAGCCGCCGAGTTGCAGAAAGCGCCCGAAGTGCAGGCGGAAGCGCTGGAGCGCCAGCTCAATCTCTCTGATTCGTCCAGTGAGGGCCTGTTCGGCGCCAGCGCCGAAATCTTGTGGCGCGTCTACGAGGATTTGGCGCAGGCGGAGGCCAACCGGGCGCAACTGCTAACCGGCGAAGAGGCTGCCTGGTTCAATTTGGCGGAACGTTCTGCCGCCGCCGCGCCGCTGACGGCGCGTGCCTTGCTGGCTTATCTGGCAAGGCGCGCGGCCAACGACGACATGCGCGCGGTGGCGCAGGCGCGCTTGGCTGCTTTGCTGGTGCAGTCCAACCTGGATGTGGCGGCGGCGCGTCTGTTTGCCGGCAATCCGGGTGCTGAAGCGGTGCTGCTGGGACAGTTGCCGCCGGGCGATGATTTCCGTCAAGGCGAGATGCTTATCGCCTTCGGCCAGGCAGCGGCGATGCGCAATGATTATGCTCTTGCCGCCGAATTCTATCTGCGCGCCGGCGGGGCCAAGGCCAAACGGCTGGCTGCCGATGGCTTGGCGCGCGCCGGCCTGCTGGAGGATGCACGGCGGCAATACGGCGAGTTGCTCAAGTGAGTTACCAGGCGATTTTCATCGCGCCCTTTGCCGCGTTGGGGATACGCGCCGCACAGGGAGTCTTGACCAGCATCGACTTCCTGCCCGCGAGTACGCCGCCGCAAGCCGCGCAGGATGAGGTCAGTGGGCAGGTTTGCGCCCAGCTTGCCGCTTACCTGTCCGATCCGGCTTTTGCATTCGATCTGCCGTTGGCGCTGGACGGCACACCGTTCCGCAGCGAGGTGTGGCGGGCATTGTGCGGCATCCCATCGGGCGAAACGCTCACTTACAGCGAGCTGGCGCGTCGCCTCGGCTCCGCGCCACGCGCGGTGGGGCAGGCGTGCGGCGCCAACCCGATTCCCATCGTAGTCCCTTGCCATCGGGTAGTGGCAAAAAACGCCTTGGGCGGTTTCATGAACCACAGCGCGGGTGATCCGCTCGTCATCAAGCGCTGGCTGTTGAACCATGAGCAAGCTCAACGACGATCTGCTTGATGCCTTTTGCGACGCCTTGTGGCTGGAAGACGGCCTGGCGCGCAACACCCTCGACAGCTATCGCAGCGATCTACAGCACTTCGCCGCTTGGCTGGAGCAGGCACGGTCAAAGTCCGCCCTGATCGAGGCCGACAAGGGCGACCTGGAAGCCTATCTACAGCACCAGTTCCAAGTGGTAAAGACCCGGCCCAGCACCGCCAGCCGCGAGCTCTCCAGTCTCAAGCGGTTTTACCGCCATCTGTTGCGCGGCGGGCTGATCGCCGGCGATCCGACCTTGCAGATCGCCTCGCCCAAGCAAGTGCGCCCCTTGCCGAAAAGCCTGAGTGAGGCGGATGTCGAATTGCTGCTGTCGATTCCGACCGACGATCCCCTCGGGCTGCGCGACAAGGCCATGCTGGAAACGCTGTATGCCGCCGGCTTGCGGGTGTCGGAGCTGGTAAACCTGAAAACCGCCGAGGTCAGTCTGGACATGGGGGTGGTGCGCGTGATGGGCAAAGGCAACAAGGAGCGCCTGGTGCCGCTGGGGGAGGAAGCGAACGACTGGATCGCGCGCTATCTGCGCGAGGGCCGTCCGCTGCTGCTGGCGGGGCGTGCTGCCGATGCCTTGTTCGTCACGCGGCGCGGCGAGGCGATGACGCGACAGGCATTCTGGTATTTGCTCAAACGCCGCGCCGTCGCTGCCGGGGTGGTCAAGGCGCTATCGCCGCACACGCTACGCCATGCCTTCGCCACCCATTTGCTCAACCACGGCGCCGATTTGCGCGTGGTGCAAATGCTGCTCGGTCACGCCGATATATCTACCACCCAAATTTATACCCACGTGGCGCGCGAGCGGCTTAAGCAATTGCATGCCAAGCATCATCCGCGCGGGTGAGGGAGTTCAGCGCTCAGTGTTGAGTTTTTAGTGCTTAGTTGTGGAATGCGCTTCGCGCATATTTGAATTGCCGGCGCGCTAGGCGCGACGACATTAACTAAAAACTCAACACTAAACACTGCTTTCTACTTATTCGCTTTGCTGCATTTTCGGGCGTTTGCCGATGGTAACCTGCAACTGGGAAGGTTTCTGGTTGCGAATGACTTTTAGCGCGGCGACCTTGCCGGGCGGCAGTACGGCGATTTGGTTGAGCATCGCGGCGGAATCGGCAATCAGGTTGCCGTTGATTTCAGCCAGCACATCGCCGGGTTTGATGCCGGCGCGGTCGGCCGGGCCGCCGTTGAGCACGCCGGCGATGATCACGCCGCCGTTTTTCGGCAGATTGAAGGACTCCGCCAGCTCCGGGGTGATTTCCTGGACTTCGACCCCGATCCAGCCGCGTACCACGCTGCCGTGCAGGATGATTTGTTCCATGACTTGCTTGGCCAGGCTGACCGGGATGGCAAAGCCGATACCGCTGGAACTGCCGGTGCGCGAGTAAATGGCGCTATTGACCCCGATCAGGTTGCCGCTGGCATCGACCAGTGCGCCGCCTGAGTTCCCAGGGTTGATGGCGGCATCGGTCTGGATGAAATCCTCGAAGGTATTGATGCCGAGATGGCTGCGTCCCAGCGCGCTGACGATTCCCGAGGTGACGGTCTGCCCGACGCCGAAGGGGTTGCCGATGGCCAGTACGACGTCGCCGACCTGGACTTGCTCGGCGTGGCCGAAGGTGATGGCGGGGAGGTCTTTCAAGTCGATTTTCACCACGGCCAGGTCGGTATCGGGGTCGGTGCCGACGATGCGCGCTGCGGTCTTGCGCCCATCGGAAAGGGCGACCTCGATTTCGTCGGCGGCTTCGACCACATGGTGATTGGTCAGGATATATCCCTGGGGGCTGACGATCACCCCCGAACCCAGGCTGGAGGCGCGTTGCGGTTGAGCATCCAGGCGATCCCCGAAGAAACGCCGAAACATCGGGTCGTCCATCAGCGGGTTGCGCGGCGCAACGATTTCCTTGCTGGTATAAATGTTGACTACCGACGGCGTGGCTTTTTTAACCGCACCGCTATAAGAGCCAACCATGGGGGCGGCGGTGCCGGCAGGGCTTGCCTGTAATGTCACAACGGCATTGCCGCGCCAAGGCAGCAGTTCGGGTTTGAGCGCGGCGACCACGAACAGGATCGCAAGACTGACCGTTGCGGTTTGTGAGAAGATAAGCCAGAGACGACGCATATTCCGGGAGTAGAAATGTTATTGAACGAATTGGAAAATTATACCGGGCAACTGCTGGAAGTCGAACGATTCCGTGATTATTGCCCAAATGGGTTGCAGGTGGAAGGGCGCGGCGAGGTAAACAGGCTGGTGAGTGGTGTCACCGCCAGCATGGATTTCCTCAAGGCGGCGGTGGCGCAGGGTGCGGATGCGCTACTGGTGCATCACGGCTATTTCTGGAAAAGCGAGGATGCACGTATCGTCGGGATCAAGCGGGCGCGCCTGGAATGGCTGCTGCGCCATGATGTCAGCTTGTTGGCCTACCATTTGCCGCTGGATGCGCATCCCTTGCTGGGCAATAACGCGCAACTGGCGCGCGCATTGGGCGCGGAGATCGAGGGTTGGTTCGGCGAGCAGAACATCGTCGCATACGGCTGCCTGAGCGAGCCGGTTGCGTTATCCGCATGGACGGAGGGGGTGGGCCAGCAGTTGGCGCGCAAGCCCTTGGTCATCGGCGATGCGGATAAGCCGATTCGACGCGTGGCCTGGTGCAGCGGCGGTGGGCAGGGGTATTTCGAAGAAGCTGTCCGGCTGGGGGCAGATGCCTTTCTGACCGGGGAAATTTCCGAGCAGAACGTGCATGTCTCGCGCGAAACCGGGGTGGCGTTCGTTGCCGCCGGACACCATGCCACTGAGCGTTACGGCGTGCAGGCGCTGGGGGCGCATTTGGCGCAGCGCTTTGGCATTGAGCACCAATTCATTGAAATCGCGAATTGCGTATAGAAATTATTTATGGCGCAATATTAGTATTTTAGGATGAACAGGTTAAATTCTGCTGGGGAATTCTGTACAATCACGGGGTTTTGTTTTTGAAAGTTTCCGTCATTGGGGATCATGGATATGAGTGAAAAAACAGTGGATCGCAGCAAACGGCGGTTCCTGATTGCAGCTACAAGCGTAGTAGGCGGTGTAGCAGCGGTTGGGGGCGCAGTGCCTTTCGTGCTGAGTATGTTCCCGAGTGAGCGCGCCAAGGCAGCAGGTGCGCCAGTCGAGGTGGATATCAGCAAGGTTGAACCGGGGATGTTGCTCAACGTGGAGTGGCGAGGCAAGCCGGTATGGGTGGTAAACCGCAGCCCGGAAATGATGGATTTGCTTGGCAAGCATGACGACAAGTTGGCCGACCCGGCGTCGTCCGCCAAACAGCAACCGGACTATTGCAAGAATCCCGGCCGTTCGATCAAGCCCAATGTGTCGGTGCTGGTCGGTATTTGTACCCACCTCGGTTGTTCGCCGACCTTCCGCAAGGATGTCGGTGCGCCTGACCTGGGCGGTGAATGGCCCGGCGGATATTTCTGCCCGTGCCACGGTTCCAAGTTCGACCTCGCGGGTCGCGTTTTCAAGGATGTTCCCGCGCCGACCAACCTGGAAGTTCCCCCCCACAAGTACATTA
>CALMWM010000294.1 GCA_937873435.1 uncultured Gallionellaceae bacterium | reverse complement strand
CCACTTGGGCAGCGAGTTCGCGGGTGGGGGTGAGGATCAGCGCACGGATCGGCGGACGCCCTTCGGACGGCCCCTTGACGCTTTTATCGGAGAGACGCTGGAGGATCGGCAAAACGAAACCGGCGGTCTTGCCGGTGCCGGTCTGTGCGCCGGCCAGCAGGTCGCCGCCGGCCAGCACGGCGGGAATCGCCTGCGCCTGGATCGGGGTGGGTACGGTATAGCCGTGTTCGGTGACGGCACGAATCAGTTCTTCGGACAAGCCGAGGGTAGAGAAAGACATAAAACTCCGGGAAATAAAATCGGCCTGTCGCCTTTGTCGGCGCCAGTCTTAGGCTGATATGGGGTAGGGTGAAACCGGGATGGACTGCGGGTACGGGGACTGGTTTAGGTACCGCAGGAGGCGGATTGTAACAGAGTTAAGGTGAAACAGTTTTTAGTTTTGAATGTTGAGTGTTGAGTTGTGGAATGCGCTTCGCGCCAGATCCAATTACCGACGCGCTTGACGCGGCGGCTTCAACTAAACACTCAACACTAAACATTCAAAACTGTTTTTGTCTTTCACTTATTCCGTCTTGGCCGCTTCCCCTTTAGCTTTCTCCGCCAGATCCGCTCGCAACTGCGCCACTTCTTCGCGCAACGCCCGGATGTCGTGGTGCATTTCGCGGCGCAGGCGCTTTTCGTCCTCGCCGATGAAGAAGGCGACGATGCTCGCCGTGACCATCGACATGATGGCATAACCGAGCAACACCATGACCATCGCGAACAGCCGCGAAACGGTAGTGGTCGGGACGTAATCGCCGTAGCCCACCGTGGTGGCGCTGGTGAAGGCCAGCCACAGGCCGTCGCCGTAGGATTCGATGGTCGGCTCCAGCCAGTAGAAGCCCACCCCGGCCAGCGCCATGGTTACTAACCCTACCCCCAGCATATACGGCATGGCCGTGGGCGAAAACAGGTTGCGTAGCGAGCCGAGTATCCGCACCAGGATCAGCACGACGATGGTCACGCGCAGCAATCGCGCCAGCGTGATCCATTCCTCGTGCCAGCCGGCCATGCTGACCGCCGCGCCGATCACGATCAGCACGCTCAGCCAGTTGCGGGCCAGATAGTGCAAACGCTGGTGCGTGACCCACAACATCCACACTAACTCGGCAGAAAAGGCCAGCAAAATGAAGAAATCCAGCGACATCCCGAGTTTCCTGAAGATGTCGTCGCTGGCGGTGGTCTCGAACAGGAATGCCGGGATCGACAACAGCGCGACGCCGATCATTACCCAGTGCAGGCGGTGTTCCCACAAGTAGGCGCGATGGGAATCGCGCGGCGGCACCCCGCCCATCCCGAACCAGCGATGCAGATCGACGGCCACCTAGTTGCCCGCCACCGTCATTTTTCCGATCAGGATAGAACCGCACTGCTTCGAACCCTGCGCCAGCACATCGCTGCCGATAGCGGTAATGTCGCGGTAGATTTGTGCAAGGTTGCCGGCCACGGTGACTTCTTCCACCGGATAGAGGATTTCGCCGTTTTCCACCCAATAGCCTGCGGCGCCGCGCGAATAGTCGCCAGTCACCGGGTTGATGCCGTGGCCGAGCAATTCGGTGACCACCAGGCCGGTGCCCATCTGTTTAAGCAATTGGGCGAAGTCCTGCCCGGTGCTTTCGAGAATCAGGTTATGGTTGCCGCCGGCGTTGCCGGTCGAGGTCATGCCCAGCTTGCGCGCGGAGTAGCTGCCCAGCATGTAGCCCTGCAATATCCCATCCTTGACCAGATCGCGCGCATGGGTCGCGACCCCCTCGTTATCGAAGGGACTGCTGGCCAGGCCTTTCTCGATATGCGGCAGTTCGCGGATCTGCACTAGCGGCGCGAATACCTGCTTGCCCAGGCTATCGAGCAGGAACGAGGATTTGCGGTACAGGCTGCCGCCGCTGATCGCATTGACGAAATGGCCGAGCAGGCCGGAGGCGACCGGTGCTTCAAACAGCACCGGGCATTCGGTGGTGTCGATCTTGCGCGCATTGAGACGGCGCACGGTGCGCTCGCCGGCACGCCGCCCCACTGCCGCGACATCGCCGAGGTCGGCGGCATCGCGTTTGCTTTCGTACCAGTAATCGCGCTGCATCCCCTCGTCGTCGCCGGCGATCACCGCGCAACTCACGCTGTGGCGCGAAGACGGGTAGCCGGCGAGGAAGCCCTGACTATTGCCGTACATGAACAAGGCTTCCTGGGTGGATACGCTCGCGCCTTCGGAATTGTCGATGCGCTCGTCCACCAGCATCGCTGCTTCCTCGCAGTTCCTGGCGAGTTCGATGGCTTGCTCCACCGACAAATCCCACGGGTGGTACAAGCTCAGATCGGGAATTTCCCTGGCCAACAACGCTTCGTCTGGCAGGCCGGCGAATTCGTCCTTGGCGGTATGGCGAGCAATGCTCAGGGCGGCCTCAACGGTATCGCGGATCGCCTTGGGCGACAGGTCGGAAGTGCTGGCGTGGCCGCGCTGCTGGCCGAAATAGACGGTGACCCCGAGCCCCTTGTCGCGGTTGTATTCGATGGTTTCCACTTCATTGCGGCGCACCGAGACATCCTGACCGAAGCCTTGCGACACCTCTGCCTCGCACGCGGTAGCACCAGCCTTGCGCGCTTGGGTAAGAAGATCCTGGGTAAGCTGCTTCAGGGCATCGATCGAATAGGTAAAACGGGAATCCTGCGCCGACATAAAGTTTAATCCGCCTCTATAAAGGCGGTTATCATAGCATTTTGCATTCCGATGGCGAATTATGCACGATGAACTAAACTCCCCGCTCGACGAGGACGACTACGACGACTTTGACGACCAGCCCAGCAAGACCCAACGCAAGCAGGCAATGCACGACCTGCAGGCGATCGGCGAGCAACTGGTGGAACTGAACAACGACCGGCTGCGTCAACTCGATCTGCCGGAAAGCCTGCTGGATGCGGTAACCGAAGCCCGGCGCATCAATGCCCGCGGCGCACGCCGCCGCCAGATGCAATATATCGGCAAGCTGATGCGCAACATCGACCCGGCACCGATCCAGGCCAAGCTCGACGAATGGAACGGACTGAACAAGGAACAGATCGCCCGCTTCCACCTGATCGAGCGCTGGCGCGATCGCCTGATCGCCGACGACCAGGCGATCAGCGAACTGGCGCGGGAATACGCTGACGCCGACATCCAGAAAATCCGCGCGGTGATCCGCAATGCGCGCAAGGAAGCCGCTGCCGACAAACCGCCGAAAAACAGTCACATCCTGTTTCGCGAGTTGCGCGGCATAATCGAGAATGCCAGCAGGTAACAGCAGTTGTTAGTTTTGAGTGTTTAGTGTTGAGTTGTGGAATGCGCTTCGCGCCTGAACCAATCTTAAGTGCCGGCGCGCATAGCGCGACGACAACAACTCAACACTCAACACTAAACATTAAAAACTGTGTTTGCCATTCGCTTAAACCGCTTGCGTGCAGGATGAACTGTCGGTATCATTGCGCGTTTTTAAGCCGCACAGAATTCTCAAGGAGCTTCCATGGCAAATAGCGCCCAAGCCAGAAAACGCGCAAGGCAGTCGGAAAAACAACGTCAGCACAATACCAGCCTGCGTTCGGAATTCCGTACCGCTGTAAAGAAGGTAATCAAGGCCGTAGAGGCTGGTGACAAGAGCGCCGCTCAGGCTGTGTATCAGCAGTCCGTCAGCGTGATCGACAGCATCGCCGACAAGAACATCGTCCACAAGAACAAGGCTGCTCGCCACAAGAGCCGCCTGAGTGCCGCCATCAAGGCACTGGCCTAAACGCCAACTGTTTTAAAGCCGGACAAATAAAAAGCGCAACCGACTGAACATCGGTTGCGCTTTTTATGTTTTCTCAAACCGGAAAACCGCCTTCGATCACTTGCAGCTCGTTATCCTTGGCGAACCCCAACAGAAAACGGTAAGCGCGTGAGTCCAGCTCTTCGAGCTTTTTGTCCACCACGACGCAACGCACGCCATTGATGGTGGTCGGCTTGACGTAAGGCGAGTAGTTCAGCCGGTGATCTTCGCCCAGCACGGAAAACACCCCGGACAAACGATCCGCCCAGTCGCTCGGGCGAAACGGCTTGCCCGACGGGGTCAAGCCCTGAATAACGATATGGGATGAGGTATCGGCAGTCATATATAAACTCATCATACCAAATCTGCCGTAAAACAAAATGTTATTTTGTCGCACGCAAAAATGCTAAATATTGCTTGCATGAATCAGGGCTTTCCGCTAAATATATCGTTTTTCGCGCTCAGCACTCTGCGTAGTAAAATGAGATTCCAAGTACACGGCGGCATCTGCCGCCGTGTGCATTTTTAGCCGTTTGATCATGGAAACAGCAAACAAAATGTCACATTTGATGAATACCTATTCCAGGCTGCCCGTTGCGTTCGAACGCGGCGAAGGCGTATGGCTGTGGGACACTCAGGGCAAGCGCTACCTCGACGCGGTCGCGGGCGTTGCCGTCAATGCGCTCGGCCACGCCCACCCCAAGCTGGTGCAAGCGATCGGCGCGCAAGCCGGAAAACTGATGCACACCTCAAATCTCTACGGCATCGTCCGCCAGGAAGAACTGGCCGACAAACTGGCGCAACTGTCCGGCATGGACAAGGTGTTCTTCTGCAACTCCGGCGCCGAGGCCAACGAGGCCGCGATCAAGCTGGCGCGCCTGCACGGCCACAACAAGGGCATCGACAACCCGACCATCGTCGTGATGGAAAAGAGTTTCCACGGACGCACCATGGCGACCCTGACCGCGACCGGCAGCCGCAAGGTGCAGGCCGGTTTCGAGCCGCTGGTGAGCGGTTTCGTGCGCGTGCCCTACGGCGATGTCGCCTCGGTGGCGCAGATTGGCGAACACAACCGCAATGTGGTCGCGGTGCTGGTCGAACCGGCTCAGGGTGAGGGCGGCGTGAACATCCCGCCGGCCAGCTACCTGAAAGGATTGCGCGAACTGTGCGACAAAAATGACTGGCTGCTGATGCTCGACGAAGTACAGACCGGCATCGGCAGGACTGGTGCGTGGTTCGCCCATCAGCTATGCGGCATCGTTCCCGACGTGATGGCGCTGGCCAAAGGGTTGGGCGCGGGGATGCCGATCGGCGCCTGCCTGGCCAAGGGCATCGCGGCGGAAGTGTTCAAACCCGGCAATCACGGCTCCACTTTCGGCGGCAACCCGCTCGCCTGTGCCGCTGCGCTGGCGACACTGCAAGCGGTCGAGGAGCAGAACCTGTGCGCTAATGCTACGGCGATGGGCGCATTCATCCGCGACGGGCTGGCGAAAAACCTGGAAGGCATTCAGGGCGTGGTTCAGGTACGCAACCTCGGCCTGATGATAGGCGTCGAACTCGACAAACCTTGCGGCGAACTGGTCAAGATCGCGCTTGCCGATGGCCTGCTGATCAACGTCACCGCCGACAGCGTGGTACGCCTGTTGCCCCCCCTGATCATCAACCATGACGAAGCCGGCCAACTGGTGGAAAAACTGAGCACGCTGATCAAGGATTTTCTCGCCAACAGCGGCACCTAAGCCTATGACAACCAAGCACTTCCTACAATTCAAGGATTTGACCAAGGCAGAACTCGAACACCTGTTCGAGCGCACGCGCTGGATCAAATCCCAGTTCAAGCAATACGTTACCTACCATCCGCTGCACGACCGCACGCTGGTGATGATCTTCGAGAAAGCCAGCACCCGCACCCGCCTCTCGTTCGAGGCCGGGATGCAGCAACTGGGCGGCGCGGCGATCTACCTCAACACCCGCGACTCCCAACTG
>CALMWM010000293.1 GCA_937873435.1 uncultured Gallionellaceae bacterium | reverse complement strand
CACCGCAGCCGGCTTGAGAGAATGGGTGAGGTCGGTGACCGCCCGTTGCAGCAAAGCCATCTCGCGGTAACTTTCGAGAGTTTCGCGTGCGACCGAACGGCTTCCGTGCTCGGCCTCAAGCGTCCCGTGCAAGGCATGGGCAAGCGAACGCCCCCAAGCCTCCGCTTGGGCGGTGTCGCTTCCCGCTGGCGTACCTAGCAGCAACACCCCTACCCGCTCCTTTTCCAGCGTCAGGGGAAATGCCAGCACGCCGGGCGCGCCCTCGACCAGTTCGTGGTCGGCCTTGGCGATTTCCACCAGGCATACCTCGCCCAGTTGCACTGCCGCGCCAGTGCCCGGCGGCAGCAAGGGGAGCGCCAGTTCGATCTGGCGGCGTACCCAGGCGGGTTTGAGAAAGTGTTCCGCCCTGATCATGACGGACTAAGGATCTCGCGCGCCAAATCGAGAATTTCATCGGGATCGAAGGGCTTGGTGACGAAGCGATGCGCACCTTCCGCCAGCCCGCGTACCCGGTCCGATTCCTGCCCCTTGGCGGTCAGCATAACGATGGTGATGTCGGTCAGCGCGGGATTTTTACGCACCGCCGCACATACCTCGTAGCCGTTCATCAACGGCATCATCACATCCAGAAACACCAGCTGCGGATGCTCTCGTTCAATCAACGCCAATCCCTCGGCGCCATTGGCGGCCATCAGGATTTCCGGAGCATTGTCCAGGTCTTCCAGGGTTTGTTCGAGCAGGGAGCGGATATGAACCTCGTCGTCTACAATCGCGATTTTTGCGTTCATTATCATAAAAATTCCTCTTGATTTGTTTCCTGTGGGTGTGGCGCCAGTTCGATGGGAGTGGTTCTTCCACCGGTTGCCAGTACTGGCATGATCATGACCTCAAGCGCGGGCGTGGCGTTGAGAAAGCCGATATCGACCTGGCTGAGCAAGTCGGCAGGAATCGCCACCATGCCCTGGAACCCGGCCTGGATGCGTGCGGGCAGTTCGTCGACCGGGCAAAAACCCACTTCGCAATATGCAGCGAAGCCCCCCGGCACCATTGCCGGCGACTGCCCCTTCTGGTAGAGCACCAGAAAATGGACTTTTTTCGTCACCGCGCTGTCGGCACTCGCGTCGTTCAGCAGCAAATGGATGTTGTCCACAAAGCGCGTTTCGTCGAGCGGTTTGCTCATGGCGACATCCCCTCCTGCCGTTTCCCAGCCGGGGATGGCCGATATCACCATGATCGGAATGTGCTTCAGTCCAGGGTCGGCGCGCAGCAGGGTGATGGCGGTGCGCCCGTCCATCACCGGCATGGCGAGATCCATGGTGATCAAATCCGGCTGGTAGCTGCGCGCGGCGGTTAGCGCGGCTTGGCCGTCAGCTGCGGTGGTGACTTCGTAGCCTTGTTCCTGCAGCAATTGGGTGAAATAGCCGCGCACCCCGGGATCGTCGTCCACCACCAGCACCTTGGGTTTGCCCGCCGGGCCGGTACTCGTTTCGCCAGCGGTCTCCCGCTGGTTTTCCTCACCGGAGAAAGAGGCGATGCGGGAGGTGATGGCGACGGTCTCCGCCAGACCTGCGGCGGCGGGCGGCAGCACCAGGGTGAATACGCTGCCTTGCCCAAGTTGCGATTGCGCCCATACCCGTCCGCCGTGGCGGTTGACGATTTCGCGGCAAATCGCCAGCCCCAGGCCGGTTCCCTTGGGGCGGTCCAGCAAGGTGTCGCCGTGCTTGGCCTGCTGGAATTTATCGAAAATCGTTTCCGCCTCTTCCTGCGGAAAGCCGATGCCGGTGTCGTGGATTTCCATCTGGATCTGCGCTTCCGGATTGAGGAAGGCTTTCACCGTCACCGAACCCTGGTCGGTAAACTTGACGGCGTTGTTGAGCAGGTTGACCAGCACTTGCTGCATCCGGTCGGTATCGCCGATGAAGAGCGGTAATCCTTCCTGGATGTCGAGACGCAATTCGATAGCCGGTTTTTGCTCGAACATGCCGTGCACCGCGTTGGCCGCATCCCGGACGAAAGTGTCGACCTGCAACGGCGCATCGTGCCAATCGGTACGCCCGGCCTCGATCTTGGCCAGATCGAGGACATCGTTGATCAGGCGGGTGAGGCGTTCCGACTCCTTGAGGATGATTTTCAGATTGTCCTCGATGCGGGCGGCCTTCTTTTGCAGCCCGCCATCTTCCCCGGCCAGCGGCGCGAAACTGCGGGTGAATTCGCGATCGATTAGCTGGGAAAAGCCGCGAATGGAAGTCAGCGGGGTGCGCAATTCGTGGGAAACCGAAGAGAGGAAGTCCGATTTCAGTTGATCCAGCTTCTGGAGGCGCTGGTTGGCTTCTTCAAGTTCGGCGTTGTTTTCGTTGAGGCGCTCACCGGCGGCCTGGAGCCGGGTCAGGATGGCTTCGGTTTTTTCGAACTGCTCGACCACCAGTTGCGCGGTGATTTCGGCGGCCTCCCGCGATACGCGGATTTCCGCGCGCAACATGCGGTTCTCGGCTTCGAGCGCGGCGAGCACGTCGTCTCTGGCAATCAGGTTTGGGTCATGGCGTTCCATGAATGGCGACCTCCATGCTGCGTTCGGCCAGCGCGCGAACAGCCGGCTCATCCAGCGCGCCTTCCGCACCGACCAGCATAATTTCCGGCAGCGGCGCTGCACAGACTTGCGGCAACAGCCGCAACAAATAAGGCAATCCCGCGCCGTGGCCGTAGCGCCCCGCATAAGCAGCGACTTGTTCGCCGCTCAGCACCACGCTGTCGCCGGCATCCGTGACGCCTGCCACGGCATCGACGAATACCACCCGGTTTTTGCCCTCCACCAGCCGCAGCAGATCCAGACCGCACAAGCCGCCGTCGAAGATTTCAATGTCCTGCGGAATGGCGCTGCCCCTCAGGCAATCGAACACCCGGCAACCGGTGTCGTCTCCCGGAACGAAACGGTTACCCAGACAGATGACGGCGGTTGTAGCCACGGCTCAACACCGCAACGGGGTTTCGTCGGCGCCAACCACATGCACCGTACAGACCAGGCAGGGATCGAAGGAGCGGATGACATGGCCGGCTTCGACCGGGTTGTCGATATCGGCAATCGGGGTGCCGATCAGCGCTTCCTCCCACGGCCCGCGCATTCCCGCATGGTCGCGCGGCGAGCCGTTCCAAGCGGTGGGGGTGACGATCTGGTAGCGGGCAATCTTGCCGTCGCGGATCTCCACCCAATGCCCCAGCGCGCCGCGCGCTGCCTCGACTAGGCCGAAGCCGCGCCCATCCTTGAGGGGTGGAACCGGCGCGTAATAAGGCTGGTCGGGCTGCGCGGCCATTTCGGCAAGCCAGGTTTCCATCGCGGGCAATAGCGTCGCCGGGCGGGTGAGGCGTGCCAACTGGCGGGTGAGCAAGTTGGCGCCATCGCGTTTCAGCAAGTCACAAAACAGCGGATCGCCGGCGACGATGCGCTCGGCCAGCGGCCCGGTTTCCGCCGGCAAACCGGCGTAACGCGGGGCTTTGCTCCACGAATATTTTTTGCCATCGGCACCGGTGGCATTGGGAACGGTTTCGCCCTCGAAGGGGTGTTTCCCGCCCTCGTAATCGGCATACCACGACGCAGCGACATGTTCCGCCACCAGGGTCTGGTCGAAGGCCTGCGTTTCTCCGCCCTTGGCGACGAAGCCGGAAGCGACCAGCTGTTTTCCCGCACAGTTGCCGAGCACGGCGCTGTCGCCGGGCAATTCCAGCGAACCGTAGGAAAGGAAATGGCCGTGCCCTTGTCCCAAGGTGTGCAGCCCGGCTTCGCGGGCGAAACGCAGCAGGAAACCGACATCGCCTTCGCGCTGGGCGGCGTTCTCGCCCAGCCAGGCATCGAGGTCGGCGGCGCTTTGCACGGACTCCCAGCGTTGCAGCGAACAGCCGAGCACGGTTTTTTCATACCACTGGCGATAGTTTTTCAGGATATGGCGACACTGGTTCAGTTCCGACAACGGCGGGACATAGGACACGCCGCCCGGCACCATGAACGAGCTATGCGGCCACTGGCCGCCGAGAATGGCGATGATCTCCAGGATAGTCTTGGTTTGGCGCACCACGTCGATGCAGCGTTCGCCGGCCAGCGGCGCATAGCGCTTGACCGCTTCGGCGTAGAGCGGATGCGCCGAGTAAAAGGTAGTGCTGAAATCCGGCAGGAACATCAGCACCGACTGGCGCACGTCGCTTTGGCAATGCTCGACCATCAGCGTCACATTGCGTAGGCGAATGGCGTTGTCCGGCAATTCGACTGCGGCGATCTGGTCAAGCGCCTTGGCGGCCGCCATCAGGTGGGTGGTGCTGCAAATACCGCAGACACGGGGGGTAATCACCAAACCGTCGAGCGCGCCGCGACCGACCAGAATGTTCTCGAAGCCGCGAAACATCGTGCCGGAACTCCAGGCATCGACAACCCGATTGTTTTCCAGTTCGACGCGGATTTCCAGATCGCCCTCGACGCGGTTGAGGGGTATGTCGCGGATGATTCTTTTGCTCATGGTCGTGTTTCCCGTCAGATCTTGGTTTCGCGCTTTTTCAGGCGCTCCGGCGCGGCCGCAGCGGCCATTCCCTTGTAAACCATGTAATGGGCGCGGCTGACACCTTTCGGCAGCTCTATGGGGACGCCTTCGATGTTGCGGGTTTCGAAGAAAGGAGAAGGCATCGGGAATTCCGGGTTGGTGCAGCCGAAGCAGGGTACGCCGGCACGGGTCTTGGATGAGCGGTTGTTCCACAGCAGCTTGTTGCACGGACCATCCGCCAGCGGCCCGTGGCAGCCCTTATGGAAGAACAGGCAGCCGCGTTGGGCGAAGTCCCATTCCTCGACGCGGTATTCGTGATATTCGTTGCGGGTGCAGCCCTGGTGCACGGTCATGCCGTACCAGTCCAAGGGGCGGTTGAATTCGTCGAGTGCCAGAGGTTGCCCGGCGACCAGCGCGGACAGCGTGCCGGCGATCACCTCGGGGTGGCACGGGCAGCCCGCCAGGTTTACCACCGGCAGACCGGCCCGGGAGCGAAAATCCTTGCCCAGCAACCCGCCCGGCTGTTTCTTCTGGAATTGCAAGCCGGTGGCCTGGGTATAGCTGTCGGCGCCGAATCCGCCGAATGCGGCACAGGTGCCGGCGGCGACTACCAGGTGCGCCTTGTTTGCCAGCGCGGCTGCCAGGTCTTTCTTGGGGCGACCGCCGCGGGTGTCGAACATGCCGGTGCTGGCCGGGCCGCGGATGATCGCACCTTCCACCACCAGAATATCCAGCGCTTGTTCGTCCTGGATAATCCTGTCAATCAGTTTGTCATACTCTACGGGGGATACGGTTGACAAGGAGGGATGCCACAGAAGCTGGATGCCGAGAGTGTCGAACAACTCGATCAAATCCGGGGAATCGCTGTTGAGAAACGACATGGTATCGCCGCCGCACCCGCCGCATTGCAACCAGAATAACGAGGCCATGCTATCCCCTTTTTAAAGATTTTTTATTGTAACGAACAAACACATGCGCTTGGCATAGATTATGTCGTCAGCATATTATAAATGCCTACCCATTTAAAGATTAGTATAAAAATATCAATAATGCTGTGGGGTGCTCAACGAGTGCTGCTTTATTGGCGTCGCAGTCGCTGACGGTAGACGGTCGATCCCTTCGCGAAGGTATCAGGATATCGTTAGAAATTCGTTAGAGCGGGACTGGGATGAGTATTCGGGGCGCATCAAGGGAGAAACCCCGCTGAGTTTTGCATATTCCTGAAACCGTGGCGCGCGTCCTTAATCTGCCGTCGTCATAACCCGGCAAGGCCTGTCATTGCGCGCGATTCCAGAGATTTCGCGTGTTGCCGGCGACTGATGGCAAGCGCTTGCCGAAAGCAGGTTTCAGCCTGCGCTCGATGGGTGTTCGAGAGTCCGAGCAGCGACTCGCCCTTGAGACAGAGAAGCTCCGCCTCGATATGCCGGTCGCCCAGGGTTTCGCCTGTACTCAGCGCCTCGTCAACCACCTCCAGCGCTGCCTCGAACTGCCCCAGAAGGCTATGCGCATCGGCGAGCGGGCCTAACACAACAAGGGTCACCCCGCCCATGGCGGCACGCGTGGCTTCGACGCATTGCCGGAGTTGCGCGACACCTTCGGCGCGGCCTTGCATGGCGAGCGCCCAGCCGTGCGCCACGTTCCCGCCGATCTGCCACAAATGAAAGCCGTGGCTGTCGGCCAGGATCAGCGTTTCCTTCGCAAGGGTCAGCGCGTCTTCGGCTTGCCGCAAGCGGCAATGCAGGAGCGCGGCAAAGGTCAGCGCATAGGCTAGGCTGTAGGGGTGCGCGATCCGGCCCGCCAGGGCCAGGGGTTCCGCGCTGGTTTTCCGGGCCTGTTCGGGGAAGCCGAGAAACCACTCAATCCACGACAGATACGAGCCGCCAGTAATGCGCGCGTCCTCGCCGAATTGGACCACATGGCTTTCATGATGCTCGGGTCGATACAGCGCCACGGCGTGTTCCAGATGGTCGCGCGCCGCCACGAAATCGCCCTGCCAGAACAGGGTATCGCCCAGCGCGAAATGGCCCTGCTGGATTTGCACCGGGTCGCCGCTGCGCTGCGCCATGCGCAGGAGCTGCTGCGCCAGCTCGAATGCGTGCGGGTAACCGTTGCGGGAACTCGCGCTGGCCCATAAGCCCCACACTGCCCGAAACATGTCCGGGCTGTCCTCGTGCTGTCCGCACAGCGCCATGGCGCGCGAATGCGCGCTCGCGGCTTGCGTCGAGGCGTAACCGTCCAGCGCAATCGCTGCCAAGCCGAGACCGTTCAGAAGATCGGATTCGAGGCGCAGGCTTTCCTGATCCGCCGGCAGTTTGTCGATCAGGAGCAGGCCCGCCTTGAAATGCATGATCGCCTCCCGCTCGGCGGAATGCAGGCTGGCAAGTTTTCCGGCCTTGAGCCAGCAGGCGATGGCCTGGCGGTAGTCCGCTCCAGCCTCCAAGTGCCGCGCCAGGATTTCCGGCTGGCTGACGGCGATGTCGCTTACTCCGCTTTGCAGCACTTCGGCGATACGCAGATGCGCCGCCTGCCGGCCGGGCCGGGTCTGGGATAGATAGGCCGCATCCCGGATCAGCGCGTGTCCGAACTGGTAAACGATTTCGTCGCTGCTCCACAATATTCCTGCATCCTGTAATTCGCGCAGGGACTGCGTCAGCGCCGCCGGGGAAAGGGGAGAAACCCTGCGCAGCACATCGAAATTGAATTTTCGGCCGATGGTGGCGGCCAGTTGGGCCGTGGTTTTCGCGGTACCCGTGTTGTCCAGGCGCGTTGCAAGCAAGTCATGCAACGTAGCCGGGATCGCAGCCTCACCTTCGGCGGCGACTTTCGCCAATTCTTCCGCAAACAGCGGTATCCCGTCGGCGCGTTCAACCAGGCGGCGGAGCGTTGTCGGGGCGATATCGGGAGCGAGAGCGAGGATCATCGCCGTCACCTCGGCATCGACCAGGGAATCCAGCGTCACGGAAGGCACCAGGCTTTCCCGCCAGGGCGGCTGGAACTCGGGCCGGGCGGTGAACAGCACCAGGATCGGCGTTTTTCGTTCCTGCGCCACGAAACGCGCCAGCAGTTCCAGGGTGGACGGATCGATCCAGTGCATGTCTTCCACCACCAGCAGCACCGGACGATGCTCCGCCAGGTTATGTAGGCGGCGGAGCACTATCGCGAGGGTTTCCTCGCGCTGTTGTTGTGGCGGAAAAACAGGCTCCCGGTAGGGTGCCGTCAGGGGCAGTCCGAGCATCGCCGCAAGGAGCGGCACGACCTCGCGCGCCGGTTCGGCATAGGTGTTTTCGACATACGTTGCCAGCTTGGCGAATCTTGTTGCGGCGCTGTCGTCGTCCGCGAAACCCAGTGCCTGTTCGTAAAGCGCAATCAGCGGATGGAAGGGGGTCTGGCTGAATTCCGGGAAACAGCGTAATTCTCGTAGCGTGCAAGCCTGCTCGCCTATCCTTTCTTTCACGGCGAGCACCAGGCGCGATTTACCGATTCCGGCATCGCCGCGCAGCAGCGCGAAGCGGCGGGTGCCTTGCTGCGCGTCTTTCCACAGTGCCATCAATGCGGAGATTTCGGCTGAGCGTCCGACCAGCGGCGTCAACTTTGTTGCTGCTGCCAAACGGTGGGTTGCCCCGGTTGCCCGGATCGGCTTGAATACTTCCAGCGGGCGCGCATTCCCCGACAACTGCCGGGTGCCCAGGCTGACGCAGTCGAAATAGCCCGCTACCAGGCGTTGCGTTGCTCCGCTGATGGCCACTTCTCCATTCTCCACGAACTGCCGCAAACGGATCGCGAGTGCCGTTGCTGCACCAACGGCGTCCGGCACGGCCAGGCTGCCGCCGGTAATAATCAGGCCGGTGTGGACGCCGGCGCGGACTTCAAGGCCGGGGTGGGCGTCGCGGGTAACCGCCAGGGCGGCCTGGAGCGCCCGGCGTGTGGAGTTTTCGCTGGCCAGCGGGTATCCGAAATAGGCCAGCAAACCGCCTGCGTAAGACTCCACGACGTGACCCGAGAAATGCCGGATCGTTGCAATCCCCCGGTGTTGGGCGGGGTGCAGCAGTGCTATCGCCTCGTCCTGATCTTCCACCGCGCCGACTGAAAGTTCGCAGTAGAGTATCGTTACCTGACGCCGTTCTACCACCAGCGGCGGAAAAACCGCAGCCGGCGGTTCTCCGCTTGCGCCGTCGGCCTTCGGTCTCAACTCGCCTTTGCGGATACGTTCCACCATATCGCGCGTCGCTTCGCCGGGCAGCACCCCGAGATCGTT
>CALMWM010000292.1 GCA_937873435.1 uncultured Gallionellaceae bacterium | reverse complement strand
AGGTGGTTACCGCATCGTAACCACATATTTCCTGCACGTTGAGGATATCGATGCCGTATTCCTCGTCACTCTGGGTGAATGTCAACAGTTTGCGGCCATGGCCGTCCGCACCCAGTCCTTGGTTCTCATGCATGACATTCTCCTTTTCGAAAAGCATAAATTACTAATGCCGTAGTAATTTTGTTGGATTATATAACACAGTAATTTACTCGGGTATTATTTTTTTATTTTAAGTGGTAATTATTTAAAAATTCATACGGAAAGAAGAGGAAAGACGGACTACCTACCCAACTCGATGTGTTTGGTGGGTAGAAGAGATCAAAATTGACATTGAAGCGGCAAGCCTATTCGTGCTGGATTTGCCGTTCCCTAATCGGTTTTTCCAGATTCGAAGAAACGTTCTACCTCGGCGATATCCCGGGTTCGTTTCATCGGCGGCAAGCTTTGCCAGATGCGGCGGCCGTACTGTTTGGTCAGCAATCTGGGATCGCAGATCATCAGTACACCACGGTCGGTTTCATCGCGAATCAGGCGTCCTGCGCCTTGCTTTAGGGTAATAACGGCATGAGGCAGTTGGTATTCCATGAAGGCGTTGCGCCCTTCCCGGTTGATTTTCTCGATGCGCGCGGACAGTACCGGATCATCCGGCGGCGAGAACGGGAGTTTGTCGATAATCACCACCGACAACGCGGAGCCGCGCACATCGACGCCTTCCCAGAAACTCTGGCTGGCGACCAGCACAGCGTTGCCCAGTTGGCGGAAGCGTTCCAGCAGTTCGCTGCGCGAACCCTGGCCTTGCAGCAACAATGGGAATTCCAGTTTTTCTTTTTCGAAGTGCTCCGTCAGCAATTCATGGGCTTCGCGCATCGCACGCAGGCTGGTGCATAGCAGGAATGCACGGCCGCCGCTAGCCTTGATTACCGGCAACGCGGCCTCGACCACGGCCTGGGTGTAAGCGGAGGTATTCGGCTCAGGCATTCCCTGCGGCACGTAGAGCACCGCCTGGTTGCCGTAGTCGAATGGGCTGTCCCAGCAGGCGGTGGTCGCCTCCAGCAAACCCATCTGGCTTTGGTAATGGTTGAAATTCTGTTTTACCGCCAGGGTGGCGGAGGTGAATATCCAGGCGCGCGGCTGGCTGCCGATTTGTTTCTGGAAGATTTCCGCAATCGATAACGGAGTCGAGTTGAGTTGCAGCGCGCGGTTGAATAATTCGACCCAGCGTACCTGTTCACGGTTTTCGTCGCCCACCCAGCGCTTGAGCTGGTCGGCGAACTGGGCGCCGCGCTGCCAGCAGTTTTTCAGTCCCTCGGCACGTTCGGCCTGGCTTTCCAGCATGACATTCAATTCTGCCAGGCTGCTTTGAACATCGGCCAGAGCATCCTTGAAGTCTTTTTTTCCTTCTGCGACCAACACCGGCAAGCGACCCGTATCCTGCGGAAAAACCAGGCGCAAATCGCGCGCGGCTTTTTCCAGCTTGGCGGTAGCTTTCGGCAAATCGGCGAAATCCTTGGCCGAGGTCAGCGCCTCGGTCTGGGCATCGCGCGCCAGTTCGAGCAGTTGATGGGTGCTTAAATTTTCGCCAAAGAACAGGCTGGCGGTTTCCGGCAATTGGTGCGCTTCATCGAAGATCACCGCATTACTGGCCGGCAGCAATTCTGCCAGTCCTTCGTCGCGCAACATCACATCGGCGAAAAACAGGTGGTGGTTGACCACCACCACATCGGCAGCCTGGGCGCGCTTGCGCGCTTCCATGACGAAGCATTCCTTGTGGTAGGTGCATTCCTGGCCGAGACAGTTTTCCCGGGTTGAGGTGACGTAGGACCAGATGCCGGCATTTTCCGGCACTTCGCCCAACAGGCTCTTGTCGCCGCTCTGGCTGGCGGCGGCATATCGTTCGATCTTGGGCAGAAACAACGCGTCTTCGCGCACCATGAAGCGCCCTTCCGCCTTGGCGCGCGCCAGATAGAAATGACAAATGTAGTTCGCCCGCCCTTTCAGCATCGCAATCGATACTGGTACCTTGAGCGCGTCGCGCATCGCCGGGATGTCGCGGAAGAAGAGTTGATCCTGCAAGGTCTTGGTGCCGGTGGATACGATTACCTTGCCGCCTGAGAGCAACGCCGGCGCGAGATAGGCAAAAGTCTTGCCGGTTCCCGTGCCGGCTTCGGCAACGAGGATTTCACGGCCGGCCACAGCTTTGGCAATGGCTTGCGCCATTTCCGTCTGTTGCTGGCGCGGGCGGTAGTCCTTGATGGCCTTGGCAAGCAGGCCGTCGGCGGAAAAGATTGAAGCGATGTCGGGCATGAAGATGGATTTTCGTAAGTCGCTGCGATATTAACACGACGCACATCACACAGCCGTAACATGGTTTTGCCACAATAGCCAAACAGTGCTAAATTGAACCAACGCACAAAAATAATGGAAGGCTCAATTAATGATCGAAATCCGCATTCATGGGCGCGGCGGGCAAGGCAATGTGGCCGCCGCATACATTCTGGCCAGTGCCGCCTACGAGGACGGGCGCCATAGTCAGGCTTTCCCGAATTTTGGTGCTGAACGGCGAGGGGCGCCGGTTACAGCCTTCGTGCGTATTGCCGATGCTCCCTTTAGCCGCCGCTGTCAGGTTATCCATCCCGCTTTTCTAGTCGTGCAGGACGAGGCGCTGCTGCACGTTCCCGGCGTGACCGACGGTTTGCTGCCGGGCGGCGGGATTCTGGTCAACTCCACCCGCTCTACCGAAGAACTGAAGGCACAGATGGGGCTGGAAATCGTCGCCCTTCCCGCCAATGCCATGGCACGAAAAATCCTTGGCCGTCCGGTACCCAATACCGCCCTGCTCTCGGCATTTCTAGCCCTGACCGGCATGGTTTCGCTGGATGCACTGGTCAAGGGTTTGGGGCAGCGCTTCAAGGGCGACGTGCTGACGCGCAATACCGAATTGGTCAATGAAGCCGCCAAAATGGTTCCGGTCGGTTTATGGAAGGAAAAGAATCATGCCGCAAATGCTTGAAGGCTCGCAGGCCATCGCCCGCGCAGTCGCCTTGTGCCGCCCGCAGGTAGTGGCCGCCTATCCGATCACACCGCAGACCCACATCGTCGAGAATATTTCCAAGCTGGTAGCTGACGGCAAGTTGCACTGCGAGTTGATCAGCGTGGAAAGCGAGTTTTCCGCCGCTTCGGTCGCACTGGGCGCCGCTGCCGCTGGTTCGCGCGCCTATACCGCCAGTTCGTCGCAGGGCATCCTGCTGATGTGTGAAGTGCTGTATAACATTGCCGGCCTGCGCATACCGCTGGTGATGACTTGCGCCAACCGCGCGGTGGGCGCTCCGCTCTCGATCTGGAACGATCAACAGGATTCGATGGCGGTGCGCGATGCCGGCTGGATCCAGCTGTATTGCAGCGACAACCAGGAAGCCGTGGATGCCACTATCCAGGCCTACCGGATTGCCGAACGCACCGAGTTGCCGGTGATGGTCTGCGTCGACGGTTTCGTGTTGACGCATACCCTGGAGGCGATCGAGATGCCGAGCCAGGAGCAGGCCGACAGTTTTCTGCCGAGTTACAACTTTTCGCGCGCCTTGAACCCGCAGCATCCGACCAGTATCGGCACGCTGGTATCGCCGGACTTTTTCCCCGAAGTGCGCCATTCACATCATCAGGCTTTGCTCAATGCCAAGGCGGAAATCATCGCAGCCGATCAGGACTGGGCTGCAATCACCGGGCGCTCCGGCGGTGGCTTATTGAGCGTCGAAGGCGACCCAGATGCCAAGGTGGGCATCCTGAGCATCGGTTCAGTGGTCGGGACGTTACGCGACGCCATGAGCGAATTCCCCGAAGCCGGTTCGGCCAAACTGATTAAACTGCGTACCTTCCGGCCCTTCCCCAGCGAAGCATTGCTGGAAGCTTGCGCAGGTTTGACCGAACTGGTTGTGCTCGAGCGGGCACTTTCACCCGGCAGCGGCGGAATTATAGGCACGGAAGTGCGCGCCGCATTAGCCGATGTGGATGGTGCGCCACGTGTCCACAACTTCGCCGTCGGACTGGGCGGACGCGATATTCCGCTCGATATCTATCCGCGTCTGATGGAAGCAGTGAAATTATCCATCCCGA
>CALMWM010000291.1 GCA_937873435.1 uncultured Gallionellaceae bacterium | reverse complement strand
GACATGAGCGCCGCCACGCTGCTTTCCAGCGCACTGCTGACCCTGTATTTCGTGATCGGCTCGCGCCTGGAGGAAAGGAAGCTGCTCGCCTACCACGGCGCGATCTATCGCCGCTACATGGAGCGGGTGCCGGGACTGGTGCCGCTGCCGTGGAAATACCTCAGCAACCGGGACGGCGAAAACCTGCTGAAAACGCCGCCCCCTTCGGATTGATCCTTTAACCGCCCCGGGCAAGCGGCTTGCGACGGAACAGGTAAACCGCCGCGCCCAATTCAGGTGGCAGCACCAGCGCGCCCAGTTGCTTGTCCTCTTCGAGTTCGAAAATTGATTGCTGGCGGTAATCCTGCCAATTGCCGAAGGCTACCTGGTGACGGCTGCCGATGACGATATACAGCTGGACGCTGGGCGTATTGAACACGTAGCGCTCGAAATCGTTCTGCGCCGGTGGCCACGAACAGATGACCACCTCCGGGGTATAGGTAGCCAGCGCCTCGCGGGCATCGAGCTTGAGCACCCATTCTGGATAGTCCACTGCATTTTGCCAGCCGTGGTTATCCGTTGCGGTCAACTGGACGCCCTGCTCTTTCAGGAAGCGCGTCAGGGTTCCGTCTCCCGCGCCGATTTCCAGGCAGCTTCTGGAAGCGATCATTGCGGCCAAGGCCTCGACCAATTTTCTCGAATAGAAACAATAAATACCCTTGGGCTGCACCAGGGGCATCAGCCGCTTTTTCTGCCAGACCAGCGGCCACAGCAGGCGGAACCACAACAAGGAAACCGGCTTGCGCTCCAGCCCCCTGGAAAACAGCAGTTTCTGGGCGAGATAACCATTGAACAGGTTGAAGCGCAGCTTGCCCTTGCTTACCCCGGAATCGGCGGCCAGCGTGGACAGGCACAGCTTCTTGACCGACTCATGGGCCATCCGGCTGCGGACATATTGGGTCAGGATGGTTTCCAGGTTTTGTTGGCGCTTCCCGGAAGCCGGGCTGGCCGACGCCGCCTGCGCCGCGACCCGATCCAGGTAGGCCTTCAGCTCTTCCGCGCGGCCGCGCCCGACAATCGCCGCGATCTCCTGCTGCACCGCCGCCCATTCCCCGGGATAGCGGGCGCAAAGCTCATCCAGCGGGGGATGGGCTTTCAGCCACGCCAGGGTTCGGGCAAAATCGGTCTGCTTCATGGAAGGATTTTCGAGCTTGAAATTGGGAAATGCAGGCGCACGCCGGACGGTAAAAAACCTGAATATTACTTTCTTCCCGCTTGCCGCGCACTGAATATCGGCCGGCAGCCCGGCAGGCACCGTCCCCCTGAACTTTGCGCGGAAACCATGGTCACTCTGCGGAATAGCGTCTACAGTTGCAGTGCTTCGAACAATTCGCCAAAATCTTTCGCACCATCCCGACCCCACGGAGGTAACAATGCTGACACTGAGCGTCAATGGAATCCGCCACCCGCGGCAACTGACGGCGGACTACAGATTTCCTTACCTCGCCCACGCCGCGATGGAGCCGCTCAACTGCATTGTCAAACTCTCTGCGGACGCCTGTGAAGTCTGGAACGGCGAACAGTTCCAGACCGTCGACCAGGGCAACATCGTCGCCCAAGTCGCGGAAGTGCCGGTGCGCGCCGACGGCGGCTTCAGCGTCGACCGCGTGGTCTGCGCGGTCGATTGCGGGATTGCGGTCAATCCCGACGTCATCCGCGCCCAGATGGAAGGCGGCATCGGCTTCGGGCTGACGGCGGCGCTGTACGGCGAAATCACCCTCACCGAGGGGCGGGTGGATCAATCCAACTTCACCGATTACCCGCTGCTGCGCATCGGGGAAATGCCCAGGATCGAGGTGCATATCGTCGCGTCGCAGGAAAAACCCAGCGGCGTCGGCGAACCGGCGGTGCCGGTGATTGCGCCTGCCGTCGCCAATGCGCTGTTTGCCGCCAGCGGCCAGCGCTTGCGCAAACTGCCGTTGCGTCTGGCCTGATGGACAGTGCGGCTCTCCAGGTACTTGCCAGCGCCATCGAATGGCTGGCCGACGGTCGGCGCATCGCGCTGGCAACCGTGGTCCAGACTTGGGGATCGTCGCCCCGCCCGCCGGGCGCCTGGGCCGTACTGCGCGACGACGGGACGATCGTCGGTTCGGTGTCCGGCGGCTGCATCGAAGAAGACCTGATCCGGCGCGTGCGCGAAGGCTTGCTGGCGAAAGATCGCCCCGAGGTGTTGACCTACGGCGTATCCAAGGAGGAAGCCGCCCGCTTCGGCCTGCCCTGTGGCGGCAAATTGCAGCTGGCAGTGGAGCCGGCCCCCGCGCTTGCCGACCTCGAATTGCTAAGGCAGCGCCTCGGCGCGGGCCGGATGACCGCGCGCACCCTGGACATCGCCAGCGGCCGCGTCGTGCTGGAGAACGCCGCCCGCAACGACCCGCTCAACTGGTGGTGCTTTTAACAGTTCCTTGGCCCGGCTCTGTTCCGGTGCCGGGGTTA
>CALMWM010000290.1 GCA_937873435.1 uncultured Gallionellaceae bacterium | reverse complement strand
AGCAGCAACTTAACGCGGCCATTTACCGCGATCAACTGGACGAACTCGAAGGGGATTTCAAGGAGGGCGGCTTGAGCGAAGCCGATTACCAGCATGACCGCGAAGCATTGCAGCGCCGTTTGCTGGATGACGCCGCCGACGCGGAAGTGCCGGTCGCGGCGTCCAGTGGCGGAAACCGGCGCACGATTGTGGCGCTGGCGCTGCTGCTCCCCGTCGCCGCTGCCGGAATATATGTTTGGCTAGGTGCGCCGGAAGCACTGAATCCGAGCGTGGCCGTACAGCACAGCGCGAGTTCGGACGAACTCGAACGCATGGTGGCCGGCCTGGCCGCCCGCCAGGAAAAAAATCCCGACGATCTCAACGGCTGGATAATGCTGGGGCGTTCCTACAAAGCCTTCGGCCGCTTCGACGAGGCCCTGAAAGCGCTGGATCACGCGATGCCGCTGATCGAGCAGGATGGCACCTTGCTCGCCATCTATGCCGACGCGCTGGCGGCCAAGACCGGCAGTCTCGAAGGCAAGCCGCGCCAGCTTTTCGAACGTGCCCTACAGCTCGATCCCAATTCGCCGATGGCGCTGGATCTGGCCGGCTCAGCCGCTTACGAGCGCAAGGATTTCGTTGCCGCAGCCGGCTATTGGGAGCGCCAGTTGAAAATGCTGCCGCCCGACTCCGAGTATGCCAAATCGCTCGCCGCCGGTATCGCCGATGCACGTGCAAAATCGGGGGGCACCGCGCTTGATGACATTGCTGCGCCGCCCAGCAAGCAAGAGCCCGTGAAAAAACCCGCCAGCAGCGCCGGCAAAACCCTTAGCGGCACGGTTGAACTGGACCCGGCGCTGAAGGACAAAGTCGCGCCGGGCGACACCCTGTATGTCTTTGCCCGAGGCGTGAAAGGGTCGCGTATGCCGCTGGCGGCATTGCGAAAAAAAGTCTCTGATTTGCCCCTGGCGTTTACCTTGGACGACACGCTGGCGATGTCGCCGGATCTGAAGCTTTCCGATGCGGAAGAAGTGAAACTTGATGCGCGGATTTCCAAATCCGGCGATGCGCTGCCGCATCCGGGTGACCTCAGCGGCAGCAGCATGGCGGTCAAGCCCGGTGCGAGCGGGGTGCGCTTGCGCATCGATCGTGTCGTGCCGTAATGCCGCATTTCCAGGCGAGGGGATCAATAATCCCCTCTACTTGATCTAAAGCAAGGTTAAGCATCGTCGGCACGGGCAAACTGCAACTATCAGGGTTTGATGGTTGACCGCAATGACCGAGCTAGAACAGCATTTGTTAAACGATTACCAGCGCGATTTTCCGCTGGTGTCCGCGCCGTTTGCCAAGATCGCCGCCGATCTGGGCGTGGCTGAAAACGAGGTATTCGAGATGCTGGCGCACTTGCGCCAGGAAGGCTCGGTCAGCCGGGTAGGCGCGGTGTTCCGCCCGCATACCATCGGCGCCAGCACCCTGGCGGCGATCGCCGTGCCGGCGGACAAGCTGGCCGAAGCCGCGCAGCAGGTGAGCGCATTCCCCGAGGTCAATCACAACTACGAACGCGAGCATCGCTACAACCTGTGGTTTGTCGTCACCGCGTCCGGTAGCGAGCAGTTGAACGAGGCGCTGGGCCGGATTCAGGCAGAAACCGGCTATCCGTTGCTGGTGTTGCCGATGATCGAGGATTTTCATATCGACCTGGGTTTCGACCTGGGGCGCAAGGTCAGCGGTATACCGGGCCGAGTCCGTGGCGGACATCGCCGCAAGAGCGAAGCCGTGCAAGCCACCCTTGCCTATCAACCCCATCCCGCCGAAGCCGAATTGATCGCCGCAATCCAGAACGGAATTCCGCTGGTGTCGCGTCCTTATGCCGAACTCGGCGCACAAGCCGGGATGTCGGAAGCGGAGGCGATTTCCTGCCTGTCGCAACTGGTGGAGCAAGGGATTATCCGCCGCATGGGCGTGGTAGTGCGTCACCACGAGCTGGGCTACCGCGCCAACGCGATGGTGGTATGGGACGTGCCGGATGCCGATGTCAGCGAGGTCGGGCATTGTCTCGGTCAGTTCGACTGCGTGACCCTGTGCTACCGGCGTCCGCGCCGTCTGCCGGAGTGGCGCTACAACCTGTTCAGCATGATCCACGGGCGCGACCGCGACGAGGTGCTGAGCTTGATCGAGCAGTTGCGCACCACCTGCGGCCTGGAGCCTATCGCCTGCGAAGTCCTGTTCAGCCGCCGCCGCTTCAAACAATGCGGCGCACGTTACGCCGCAACGGCGGTGGCCGCCTGATGGACGAGGTGGATCGCGCCATCGTCAACACCTTGCAGGGCGG
>CALMWM010000289.1 GCA_937873435.1 uncultured Gallionellaceae bacterium | reverse complement strand
AATAGGACAAACATCGTGTCTCGTAGTTCAAACATTTCGCAAGCACTACACTAGGTGCTTCAGTTTTCGAGATTCAGATACGATCGGCTTCTGATTTTCTCTGGCGACGAAAGACCATGTCAGGAGATTCTTGAGGTTGTCGTCCGAAACGCCCTCTCCAATCATGTCTTGCCGACTTTCAAGACCGACATATTTAGAGATGTTGGTATAACTCAGCGCCGTTGCAAGGACTGAGAAGTCTATCTCTTCTGGAGCCAGTCCCTTAACATCGTAGAATTGTTGGCTTTCAGCGCGTTCATAAAGATTGAGAGCAGTCAGCATCTGTCCGACATAGTCGGCGCGGCTGCCTATTTCTCGCGCCAGGCGCTGTAGCAGGTCTTTTCCTTCAAAATCATGGTAGAAGGTATCGCGCATCCGTTTCAGGTAACGCGCCTTTTGCAGTGAGCTCCAAGACTTGATTCCTGTGATGTGCCGAAACCCAAGATAACGTAGGATTTGTGTGCTGTTATCGAATATCAAGCACGGGACTTTTTCCGGTTTGTGTTCCGCATTTTCGCAAACCCCCTCAATTGAAATCCGGCCTTCCGGCACCTCAACCTGCCCGGAAAGCAGTTTCAGCGCGGCGAGGCGGCGATTTCCCTCGACAACGTGGTAGCGATTTCCGTGCGGCACAACGAGCAGCGGCTCGCCTTCAAAATAGCCGTGGTCGGCAATCGACGCCATAACCTCCAGCAGTCTTTCGTCCCTGACAAAGCGTTCGATCAGGGTATCAATGGGGCCACGAGCAACTTCTGGCGGGAACCTCGGATTTTCCGGGTCGAAATCTAGCAAATCGACTTGGATTGTTTTTCTCTTGGGTTGGTGAGTGTTGTGTTCCATGCTTTATCCTGTTTAGTCGGTTTGATTCAGATCACGGCTTGCAGGTCATGGGCTAGTGCTTGACATGCCGAGGATGGTTAGCCGGTCAAATTCTTCTTGTTTTTCTTTCTTAGCCATGGAGATATGGTACGCCATTACACTTATCAGTTTGGCATTATCGGCTACCATTTATTGTCAGACAAGGTTTTTTACGTGTGTGACAGTAAGATAATGGGCTTAAAGTAGTGTAGTGGGGAGGCGACTAAAATGGGCTGTTGCGGCGAGAAATCTGGGTGGATGAGCTGGGGCGCGTGGTGCGTTACAACCTGGCCTACATCAATCATGCGATTGTTTCGGGTGATCATGGGCGGGTGGTTGGTTACGACAATGCACACGGCTACCATCACCGGCATTACATGGGCGTAGTGGAACCTATCGAATTTGTAAGCTTCGAGGACATAGAGGTGCGTTTCGAGGCTGATTGGCTGGTCTTCAGGAGAAAACAGCGATGAAAACAGTGATTACGACCGGCGGACCGGATGAGTTTTTCAAGCGCGGAAAGCGGGTGGCGCAGCTTGCAGATCAGGGTAAGCCCATCCCTTGCGAACGAACCATTTCGTTTGAAGACCCGGAAGACTTGGCCCGATTGGTGACGACGGCGAAATTGTTGTTATTCCGCGAGGTAAGGGGTTGCCCCGGTTCAATTACTGATCTTGCCATGCGCTTGCATCGCGATCGCAGTTCCGTCAAGCGCGATGTGGATGCCCTGGCGCGTATCGGCTTGCTTGAGGTTGAGGAAAAGCCTTTCCCAGGACATGGGCGAATTAAGGAGGTGCGTGTGGCGGCAGAGCAGGTGTTGTTGGCGCTTTGATTTTTCCCGCAGGCAACCCTTCAAATAATAGGGAACGTTCCACGGTTGTTTAGCCACATCTCACAGCCCTCACAATCGAGGGCGCAGCAACCCCCAGCCCCGCTTCTCACAAGGAGGCGGGTTTTTTCCCTTCCGCTGCCGTCCCGCCAGCGCCGACTTCCTCATCTTGCAAAAAAAAGAATTTGTTGGACTCCCAATATGGGAGGTATGATTGGCTTATGCGAGTTATTGCCAAAAGCACGTTGAGAAAGTTCTGGGAGCAACCCCAATATGCGGATGCGCAAGGGCCGCTTGAAAGTTGGTACGACGAGGCAGTGCAGGCGACTTGGGCATCCCCGCAGGACGTCAAGATGCACTATCGACACGCGAGCATTTGCGGCAATAACCGCGTGGTGTTCAACATTGCCGGGAACAAATACCGGCTGGTGGTGGAAATGCAGTATCGGGCAGGCATTGCTTGGGTGAAGTTCATCGGAACCCATGCCCAATACGACCGGATCAACGCGGAGACTGTCAATGAATATTAGGCCAATACGCAACGACGATGATTTACGGGTTGCTTTCGCGCGACTAGAGGGTATTTTCCAGGCTCCCGAGGGTTCGCCCGAGTCGGATGAAATGGAGGTGCTGGTAGCGCTGATCGAATCCTATGAGAACAAGCGCTACCCCATCAGCGCGGCAGACCCGGTGGAGGCAATCAAGTTCCGCATGGAGCAACAAGGCTTGGTGGCGAAGGATCTGGAGCCTTACATCGGGTCGAGTGGGCGCGTTTCCGAGGTATTGAACCGCAAGCGCGCACTTAGCCTGCGGATGGTGAAGCGCCTGCACGATGGTCTCAAGATCCCTTACGAAAGCTTGTTGTCACACGCCGGCTGAACGCTACCCCGCATCTCGCAAGCGGGGTTTTCAGGCGCTAACCACCCGATTGCGGCCGTTCTCCTTGGCGCGGTAGAGCGCATCGTCGGCGCTGGCGACGAGTTTACCGGAAAGGGTGCGGGGATCTTTTTCGCCGGTTTCGATGGGCAGCATGGCGAGGCCGATGGAGATGGTTATCGGCAGGGATACGCCCGGCAAGGGTT
>CALMWM010000288.1 GCA_937873435.1 uncultured Gallionellaceae bacterium | reverse complement strand
GCCTCCTGTGAAATATCCTAGATTTCCGCAGGATCGCGAATCAAGCGCGACAACAGGCGAGCCAGCTTGCGCTGGTATTTGACCACAAGCAATTCAAAAGCCCGCTTGTCGCCCTGTTGTGCACGTTCGACCAATTGCTGGTCGATTTCCCGATCGCCCATCCCAAGCACTTCCCCGAAAAATTTGTTAACTAAATATCCCGGGGAAGTATAGCGTTTCCCCACCCATCAGGGAAACGTCAACCGTCTTGCTTGAATGAAAGACCACGTCCCCGAAAAATAGTTCACTCGCAATCAGGGACAAGATCTGGCATAGAAAGTCATCTGCCGGAAATTTGCTGAAACTCAACCCAAACACTTGGACAATCCGGGTTTATTGTAAATAGTGCATTTCCTGCGTACTATCGACCTCCAAGGAGGAAACGGCACGGCATGACCCAATTCGACGTAATCATCATCGGCAGCGGCCTGGCTGGGCTGACGGTGGCGCTCAACCTGGCCGGGCGCAAGAAAGTGGCGGTCATCACCAAGAAAGCGCTGATCGACGGTTCCAGCGACTGGGCGCAAGGCGGCATCGCGGCGGTATTGGCCGATGACGATTCGGTCGAGGCCCACATCCGCGACACCCTGAGCGCCGGCGCCGGGCTGTGCGACGAGAAGGTCACGCGCTTCGTGGTGGAACACGGGCGTGAGGAAATCGAATGGCTGATCAAGCAAGGCGTGCCTTTCACCAAGGATGCCGCCAGCCAGCTCGGCTATCATCTGACGCGCGAAGGCGGCCACAGCCACCGCCGGGTGATTCATGCCGCTGACGCCACCGGCCACGCGGTGCAAATGACCCTGTGCGAGCAGGTGCGCCGCCATCCCAATATCACCTTGCTGGAAAATCACATCGCGGTTGACCTGATTACCGGGAAAAAGCTCGGCCTGGCCGACAACCATTGCCACGGCGCCTACGTGCTCGACAAGGGAACGGGCAAGGTCGAAACCTATGCCGCGCGCCAGACCGTGCTGGCCACCGGCAGCGCCGGCAAGGCCTACCTCTACACCACCAATCCCGACGTCGCCACTGGCGACGGCATCGCAATGGGCTGGCGCGCCGGCTGCCGGGTGGCCAACATGGAATTCATCCAGTTCCACCCCACCTGTTTATATCACCCGCACGCCAAGTCGTTCCTGATCACCGAAGCGGTGCGCGGCGAGGGCGGCATCCTGAGACTGCCGGACGGCACGCGTTTCATGCCGGAGCACGATCCGCGCGCCGAACTGGCGACGCGCGACGTGGTGGCACGCGCGATCGACTTCGAGATGAAAAAGCGCGGGCTGGATTGCGTCTATCTCGACATTTCGCACAAGCCGGCGGATTTTCTCAAGGAACACTTCCCGACCATTTACGCACGCTGCCTGGAACTCGGCATCGACATCACGCGCCAGCCGATCCCGGTAGTGCCGGCTGCGCATTTCAGCTGCGGCGGGATCGTCACCGACCTGGCGGCGCGCACCGACATTCCCAATCTTTATGCGGTCGGCGAAGTAGCCTTCACCGGGCTGCACGGCGCCAACCGGCTGGCCAGCAACTCGCTGCTGGAATGCCTGGTGCTCGGCCAGGCCGCTGCCAACGATATCCTCGAACAAGTGGAAAGCGCCATCCCGCCCCTGCCGGAGTGGGACGAGAGCCGCGTTACCGATGCCGACGAGGAGATCGTCATTTCGCACAACTGGGATGAACTGCGCCGCTTCATGTGGGATTACGTCGGCATCGTGCGCACCAACAAGCGCCTGGAACGCGCACAGCACCGCATCGAACTGCTGACCGAGGAAATCGACGACTATTACTCGAATTTCCGCGTCAGCAACGATTTGATCGAACTGCGCAATCTCGTCCTCACCGCCGAGCTCATCGTCCGCTGCGCGATGCAGCGCCACGAAAGCCGGGGACTACATTTCAGCCGCGACTATCCTGATCAGTTGACCGAAGCGAAGAACACCGTGCTGACACCGGGCGGGAAATGAATATAAGCAGTGCTTAGTTTTGAATGTTGAGTGTTGAGTTGTGGAATGCGCTTCGCGCGTGATCCAATAATACTGACGCGCTTTGCGCGGCGACATCAACTAAACAGTAAAGCACTAAACATTCAAAACTGGGCTTATGACTCCGCCGCACCATTCCCGCGCTGCAGGAATTTCACGAAGTCATCCTCAGGCAATGGACGGCTGTAGTAATAGCCCTGAATTTCCTCGCAGCCCGCCGCCCTGAGAAAATTCAGTTGCTCCTCGGTTTCCACCCCTTCCGCGATGACCCGCAAGCCGAGGTTTTTGGAAAGTCCGATGATCGTCCGCGCGATGGCCTTATCGTCGTCGTCCTGAATGATGCCACGCACGAACGATTGATCGATTTTTAGCTTATCGATGGGGAAGCGCTTGAGGTAGCTCAAGCTCGAATAACCGGTGCCGAAATCGTCCAGCGACAAATCGACGCCCAGCTTCTGGAAGTCGCCCATCATCGCGATGACGCCTTCCACATTCTGCATGATCATGCTTTCGGTGATTTCCAGTTCGAGAAAGCGTGCATCCAGCTCATGGCGCGCCAATATCTCCGCCACCAGGCGCGGCAGCGTCGGGCGGAACTGTTTCGCGGAAATGTTCACCGCCAGCTTCACGATGGGCAGTCCGGCGCGCTCCCATTTCTTGATACGTGCGCAAACGCTTTCCAGTATCCACTGGCCGATGGGGATGATCAGCCCGGTTTCTTCCGCCACCGGGATGAAGATGGCCGGGGAAATCATGCCTGCCCCGGGATGATTCCAACGCAACAGCACTTCCGCGCCGATGATCTGGCCACTTTCCAGATCCAGTTGCGGCTGAAAGTGCAGCGACAACTCATCCCGCTCCAGCGCACGCCGCAGGTTGCCTTCCAGATTGAGGCGCTCCAGCGCGCGCTTGTTCATATCGGGCGAGAAAAACAGGTAACCGTCCTGCCCCTCGCCCTGCTTGGCACGATACATCGCCACATCGGCGTTGCGGATCAGGGTTTCGGCGTCATCGCCGTCGTCAGGATAGACGCAGATACCGATACTCGCCGAAATCTGTAGTTCATGTCCTTCCACCGCAATCGGAAAAGACAGGCTGTCGAGGATTTTTTTGGCGACAACCGAGGCGTGTTCGCGCCGGGAAATATCCACCAGGGCCACGACGAATTCGTCGCTACCGATGCGTGCGATCACATCCTCGGCGCGCAGGCAAGCCCCCAGGCGCTGGGCAACTTCCTTGAGCAGGATATCGCCGCAGGCATGGCCCAAGGAATCGTTGACTTGCTTGAAGCGGTCGAGATCGACGAACAATACCGCGCCGAAAGTCTTGTTGCGCTGTGCCTCAAGTAACGCCTGGCGCAACAGCACATGCAGCTTGGTACGGTTCGGCAGGCCGGTGAGCAAGTCGAAATAAGCCAGCCGGTAGATTTGTTTTTCCGCGTTCTTGCGTTCGGTCAGGTCGGAGAATACGCTGAAATAATGGGTAATCACCCCCTCGGGATTGTGTACGCCGCTGACCGTCATCCACACCGGGAAGTTTTCACCGCTTTTGCGGCGGTTCCACAGCTCGCCGATCCAGAAGCCGTTGTCGCTGATCGAGGCATTCATCTCGTCGTAAAAAGCCTGGTCGTGCAGCCCCGATTTCATCATCGAGGGGGTCTGCCCGATAGCTTCGCTGGATTCATAGCCAGTGATTTTGGTAAAGGCACGATTCACCGAAAGAATGCGCTTGCTCACATCGGTAACGATAATGCCTTCGTCGCTGTGTTCGAAGATGGCAGCTTGCAGCCGCAGTTCTTCTTCCGCCTTGAGACGCGCGGTAATATCCACCAGGTAGCCGAGAATCGCGGTGGGATTGCCCTGCGCATCGTGCGACAGGGAAAGATTCAGGCTGGCCCAGAACACCTCGCCGGATTTCTTGCGGCGCTTGACCACCATTTCCCGCCCGCCATGTTCGAGGAAGGCTTCATGGAACAGGCTATCCTCCTCCTCTTCGTCGGCATACAGGAACAGGATGTTTTTACCCACCGCCTCTTCGGCCGTGTAGCCGAACTGCTGTTCAGCCCCTTTGTTCCATCCGATGATATACCCACTTAAATCCATGGAAATCACCGAATCGTTGATTTGGTCGAGGAGTTGCTGTTGCTGCGTCAGCAACTCCTCGCTGGCGATCAAGGTTTGCATGCGTTCGTCGTAGCGCAGGCGGTCGAGCAGTGTCTGCGCAATCAGCAAGGACAGTGCCTGAAACGCCGGCAAGGCAGCAAGCGGGGCCATCACAAACAACATGCCGACGCTCTCGCCTTGCACCGTCAGAGGGCCGCCCATACGAACCGGCGATGCGTCATTCTGTTCAAGCATCTGCCAGACGACTTGACGTTCACGCTCTAGTTTTTCCGTCAACACGCGCCATTCTTCCGGCAACGCATGATGTTCCGACAGACAGGCCGCGCGCCCCGCCAGGGAACAATAGCTTTCCGGCCAATGGAACGCTTCACGGATCGCCTCGCCAATTCGCCGTTCGAACCCGTTGTAGTCGGCATGGAGCACGACGCTCACGATGCTGCCCGCTGCGGAAAATGACGCGCTGCTATTGGGATGAACAAAGGAATTGGCCTGCTTATTCATTGCGTTCCCGCGATCTTCATCGCCCAGTTTATCGCTTCCAGCTGCGAGCGGCTCAATGTGCCGGGTTCCACGCCCAGCACGGCAAGCAGCCGTCCCACCTCGGCAAAATCGCTTTCCTCGGCAGCGCACACCAGGTCAAGCAGCGCCCCCAGCCGCCCTTCCCGATTCAATAATGCCTGTTCCACCGGCTGCGGCAGGCTGATCGACTTGAGCAACTGCGCCAGCGGCGTTGCCATCAACACATCCAGAACGGAAAACACCCCCACCATGAAAGCCAGTTCGCGGTCGGCCTTCTCGCTTCCTTCCTGGGCCAGCACCTCCATCATCCGGCCCCGCTCGGCGGCGCGCTGCATCAGAATATTGGGACCATCCTTGCCGTCCTTGCGATGGGCGAACAGCAACAACTGTAACCAGCGCTGCAACTGGCGCCGCCCCACGACCAGAATCGCCTGGGCGAAACTGGTAATTTCAGTACGAAGCCCCAGCGCAGCGGAGTTGACCAGGCGCAACAACTCGAACGCCAATTTAGGTTCCGCCTTGAAAACCTCTTCCATTTCCGCGGTATCCGCATCGCTGGTAACCAGCGAGAGCAAACGCATCAACGGCAGGCGCGAGGTATCCTGAGCCTCCTTGGGGTTCCCGGAATAGGCCATGCGGCCGAACGTGAAATAATCGAATTCTTGCGCAGCGCAGCGCTTGAACAACGCCAGCGAATCGATATTACGGGCGAAAAGCTTTACCCCCGAACGACTGCTATCCTGCAAGGCCGCCTCGCCAGGTGCATCGCACGCCGTGACCGCATCGAAGATGCGCACTTCGATTCCGGCTGGCGCCATGTCCTCCGTCAAAACGTCCATGCCGACAAAAAACAGTTTGCTGCCTATCGCCTCGATCGCCTGCAAATCGGCAGCCATTTGGCTCAAAAAGTCCGGCGATGCCATCTCCACATCGGTATCCAGCCGCATCCCCACCCAACCGAGGTGCCGGTCATAGACGGGATACCACAGACCTGTTGTCATTTTTCTACCCTAAAATAATCCCTGAAAATCAGGATAAGCAAATATTCCATTTTGCCACAAGCTGCATTTCATCAGCATTTTTCGTTGCAACGCCACTTCAGCAATACGCGCAATTTTCTGAAACACTCGACATCTACGCTGTCGGGCAAGATCACTACATGCCTCGCCAGACGGCTATCCGCCAGCTTAAGTCCAAGCACCGTCAGATAGGGCGCGACAAAGCTGCTGCCGAGTAAACTCGCTTCATGCCGCGCCCCGCTCCTGGTCTGAAATGTGCAGCGGCAATCGGGGTACAGGCTGACCGAGACGATCGCCGCAGGAGCGAACCGCAAACCCTCGCGGCGCAGGTAAAATACCAAGCTGGCAACCAGCGCGGCCAGCGCCGGCCCAACCAGCCACCACGGCAGGGACGAAAGCCCCAGCATCGCACCGGCAAAAACATGCATCGTCGCCAGACCTGCCGTCAGCCGCGCCGATACGCCCAACTCAAGATGCAGCGTTTCCACCCGTTTCCCTTGTAAAAAAACCGCGACGGCATTATTTTAGCCGCATTGCCAACCAACCATCATCAAATATGAACCCCGATTGGAATAACCATCCCATCGTCGCCGAGCTGGTGCACTTCGGCTTGATCGGCTTTAGCGGCGAAGACAGCCTGAACTTCCTGCAAGGGCAAATCACCAACGACGTGCGCCAGGTAACGCCGCAGCAGGCGCAATTCGGGAGCCTGTGCAGTTCCAAGGGACGGATGCTGGCTACCTTCCTGCTATATCAGCATGACGGCGATTACTTGATGGAACTGCCGATGGACTTGCGTGCAGGCATCCAGCAGCATTTGAGCAAATACCTGCTGCGCGCCAAGGTCAAGGTTCGCGACGCCAGCGCCGAATTCGTTCGCCTCGGCGTAGCGGGAAAAGGCGCCGCCGAACTGCTGCAAGGCATTTTCGGAGCACTGCCGGCAACACCCTACGGTGCGATTCAGGGCCAGAACGGGATGCTCATCGCCTTGCCGGGGGAACGTTATGAAATCGTCGCCGCGGCTGAACGGGCCGATGCCCTGCAAAACCTCCTGCGCCCGGCCTGCACACCGGTCGCCAGCGCCTACTGGGACTGGCTGACAATCCAGGCCGGGGTGCCGGCGATACTGCCCGCCACCCAGGAGCAGTTCACCCCGCAAATGGCCAATGTCGAGCTATTGGGCGGCGTCAGCTTCACCAAGGGCTGCTACACCGGCCAGGAAGTAGTGGCGCGCACCCAACACTTGGGCAAGGTCAAACGCCGCCTGTATCTCGCCCACCTCCCCGGCGACAGCGCCGCACAACCGGGCGACGAACTGGCCGGCACCGAACACGGCATGATCGTCAACGCGCAAGCCGCGCCGGACGGCGGCTTCGACGTGCTGGCGGTGATCCCGATGGAAGACGCGGAAGCCGGCAACATCCGCTGGAAAAACGCCGACGGCCCGCTCCTGCAATTCCCTGTCCAACCCTACGCAGGGCTTTAACCGCCCAACCTCCCGATTACTCGAATATGCGACTAACTTTTCTCGGCGCCGCGCACGAAGTCACCGGTTCGTGCTACCTGGTCGAAACCGACCGAGTCAAATTCCTGGTTGATTGCGGCATGTTCCAGGGCGGACGTATCGCCGAAAGGCGCAACCGGATGCCGTTCCATTTCGCCCCGCGCGACATCGCCTTCGTACTGCTGACCCACGCCCACATCGACCACAGCGGTCTGCTGCCGAAACTGGTGGCGGAAGGCTTCAAGGGGCAGGTCTACACCACCGCCGCCACCGCCGACCTGATCGGCGTGCTGCTGCCCGACAGCGCCCACATCCAGGAGGCGGAAGCCGAGCGTGCCCAACGCCACCAGCACACCCGGCGCCGCGAGGATACCCAGCCGGTCTACACCACCCAACAGGCGCTCGCTTGCCTGGAACAGATCGCACCACAGCAATATGACGCGGAACTCTCGCCGCACCCCGCAGTGCGCTGCACATTCCGCGAAGCCGGACACATCCTCGGCTCGGCGATCATCGAAGTCTGGCTGGAGGAAAACGCCAAGCGCACCAAGCTGGTCTTCTCCGGCGATCTCGGCCAACCGGGGCGCCCTATCCTGCGCGACCCCGCGATCATCGAAGAAGCCGACCTGCTGCTGGTCGAGTCCACCTACGGCGACCGCCTGCACAAGGACATGGAATCGACCGTGGAGGAACTCGTCCATGCCGTCAACGACACCCTGCACCGCAAGAAAGGCAATGTCATCATCCCGTCCTTCGCGGTCGGGCGCACCCAGGAACTGCTGTATCTGTTCAACGAGTTGACGCGCCAGGGACGTTTCCACAACCTGAATATTTACGTCGATTCGCCGATGGCGACGGAAGCCACGCGCATCACCATGCGCCACATGGAATTGTTCGATGAGGAAGCCATCGACCTGGAAGCCTGGCGCGCCAAGCACGGCGACCAGATCAACCTGAACTTCACTGCCAGCGCGCTTGAATCCATGGCGCTCAACGAGATCCGCTCCGGCTCGGTGATCATTTCCGCCAGCGGCATGTGCGACGCAGGGCGCATCAAACACCACTTGCGCCACAACCTCGGGCGCAGGGAGAACACCATCCTGATTACCGGCTTCCAGGCACAAGGTTCGCTGGGGCGGCGCCTGGTAGACGGCGCGAAAACGGTGCGCATTTTCGGCGAGGAAATCCCGGTACGCGCCGAAATCTACACCATCGGCGGCCTTTCCGCCCACGCCGACCAAGCGGCCCTGCTGCACTGGCTACGCCAGTTCCGCCGCGTGCCACGCCACACTTTCGTGGTGCATGGCGAAACCAGCGCATCCGAAACGCTCAAGGGACATATCGAGAAAATGGGCTGGGCGGCATCGCTGCCGATGCTGGGGGAAGTATTCAAGAACTGAAACCCGGTAATTTTTTCCGACTTCGGGAATAAAACCGTTTCCTCGCCTGTTTACCCCGGTATAGGCCGCCAACACGCCTATACCGATCAATCCATTTACAGGAGGCAGACATGTTACGTTCCACGATATTTTGCGCGCTATTGCTGGTCGCATCCGCAAACGCACTGGCGGGTCCGGGCGACAACGCCCAGATCCATTTCAAAGCAATCGCCAGCGGCGATCCCGCGCAGATCATGCCGGGCTATGCCGACTCAGTTACCTTGCAATGGCTCGGCGGGCCGCTGGACGGCAGCTACACCGGGGTCGAAAAGGTCCAGGAGGTATGGGGGAAATTTGCCAAGGCCAACGGGCCGCTCGAACTTCGCGTCGCCAAGCTGGAGGAAAGCGCCAACCCCAAAGGCGCCACGGTGACGGCAAACGTCGAATTCAAGGGAAAAAACACGATCAAGGTACGTTATGTTCTGGTGTACCGCGATGGTCAACTGGTAAACGAAGTATGGCAAATCGATCCGAATTTGGCGATACCGTACTAATCCGGTCATCCGCATGGCTGAATTCGACCATCTGATCCAGGAGCAAATTCCACGGCTAAGGCGCTACGCCCGCGCCTTGCTGCGGGATCGTTACCGAGCCGACGATCTGGTACAAGACACGCTGGAGCGCGCTTGGGGGCGTTTCGACCTGTGGCGCAGGAACAGCGACTTGCGCGCCTGGATGTTCACCATCATGCATAACCTGTTCGTCAATCAGGGTAAATCCGCCCATGCCGAACAGGCAGGACTGATGCAGGAAAACGGGGAATGGGAAATCCCGGTACGCGCCACCCAGGAAGACGGCTTGGCGGTACAAGACCTACACGCAGCAATAAGCCGTTTACCCCCGCAATACCGCGAAGTAGTGCTGTTGGTTGGGCTGGAACAGATGAAATACGAAGAAGTCGCCCGGGTGCTGGAGATTCCCCTGGGTACCGTAATGTCGCGCCTGGCGCGCGGCAGGGAACAGTTGCGCGATCTGCTGGCCGGCAATCCGCTATCGCCCCATTTGAGGAGGGTAAAGTGAACCCGGTGTCGGAAGAAGAACTCCATGCCTATGTCGACGGGCAACTGGACGCCACCCGTCACGCTGCCGTAGCGCTTTTTCTGGCTGCCCAGCCGGAAGCGGCGGCGCGAGTCGCGGCCTACCGGCGGCAAAATGAAATGCTGCATGCCGCGTTTGACCCAGTTCTGGCCGAACCTCTGCCCAGCCTCGCGAAACCCAGGCCTTTCAGGTTCATGCCCCAATTCCGGCTGGCAGCCGCATTAGGCTGGCTGACGCTGGGCGGCCTGCTCGGCTGGTTCATGCACGGCAGCGGCTCATCCCGGCCAACGGACTTCGCCGCGATGCCGAAACAGGCTGCCATTGCCCATGCCGTTTACACGCCGGAAGTGCGTCACCCGGTCGAAGTCGGCGCGGAGCAGGAAGCCCACCTGACAGCCTGGCTCTCGAAACGTTTGGGGATACCGCTACGGGTTCCCCAACTGAACGCCATCGGCTTCCAATTGGTCGGTGGGCGCCTGCTGCCCGGCGAATCAGGCCCGGCCGCCCAGTTCATGTACCAGAACAGCCAGGGGCAACGGCTGACACTGTATCTTCGCACAGCACAGGAAAGAAACCGCGAAACCGCGTTTCGTTACGCCCAGGAAGGGCGCGTGGGGGTGTTTTATTGGGTGGACGGCGCACTTGGCTATGCCATGTCGGGGGAAATCGAACGCACCCAGCTACTTGAGGCCGCCACCCTGGTTTACCGCGAATTGAATTCGTGAGTGCTCGCTAACTCTGCACCAATTCCTTGGGTATCGCGAACACCACGTTTTCCTCGACTCCCGGCAACTGCACCACTTCCGCGCCTTCGAGGCTCTGCAACCGCGCAATCACTTCCTGCACCAGCACCTCGGGCGCCGAGGCGCCCGCGGTCACGCCGATGCGGCGCCTGCCATGCACCCAAGCCGGGTCGATCTGACCGGCATTGTCCACCATCGTCGCGGGGATTCCGATATTTTGCGCGACCTCGCGCAGGCGGTTGGAATTCGAACTGTTCGGCGAGCCGACCACGATCACCGAATCGCACTGCTCGGCCAGCGCCTTGACGGCATCCTGACGGTTCTGGGTGGCGTAGCAGACATCGTCTTTTTTCGGCCCGGCGATGGCGGGAAAACGCCGTTTCAGCGCAGCTATGACCGCTGCTGCATCGTCCAGCGACAGGGTGGTCTGGGTGACGAAAGCCAGCTTGTCGGCGTCGGCCACTTGCAGCGCATCCACGTCTTGCGGCTTTTCCACCAAGTGCATACCGTCCGGCGTCTGGCCCATCGTCCCTTCCACTTCGGGATGGCCGCGATGGCCGATCATCACCACTTCCCGGCCCTGCGCGCGCATCCGCGCGACCTCCAGATGCACCTTGGTGACCAGCGGGCAGGTGGCGTCGAAGACCTTGAGGCCGCGTTCTTCCGCCTCGCGGCGCACTGCCTGGGAGACGCCGTGGGCGCTGAAAATCAGCGTGCTGCCGGGCGGCACGTCGCTTAATTCCTCGACGAAAATCGCCCCCTTGTGTTTCAGGCCATCCACCACGAAACGGTTATGCACCACCTCGTGGCGCACGTAGATTGGCGCGCCGAAGAGTTCCAGCGCGCGCTCGACGATTTCGATGGCGCGATCCACGCCGGCACAGAAACCGCGCGGCTTGGCGAGCAGAATTTGAATCATGGTTGGCTTCCCGTGAAGTTTCGTGAAAAAATGCAGAAACGAATTTTAAGCGAAAAGGAATACCGTGGGTAAAACCGCCACCATTGTCGACACTGCATTGCTCGACAGCATTTCCGCGCAGGCCGCCGCTTCGCCGCGCCGCCGCCGCAATCACAATTTCCACAGTAGCAACGAGGCTCCCTGCCACCGTTTGCTCAACGCCATCGAGCCGGATTCCTACGTGCCGCCCCATCGCCATGCCGCCGCCGACAAGGACGAAACCATCCTGGCAGTGCGCGGCAAGCTGGGTATGGTGTTCTTCGACGAATACGGCAAGGTAATGAGCCAGGTGCTGATCGAACCGGGCGGCGCAGCGGTGGCGGTGGCGGTGGACATTCCGCACGGGGTGTTCCATACCGTGCTGGCGCTTACTGGCGGCAGCCTGTTCTTCGAGGCCAAGGCCGGCCCCTATCTGGCGCTTACGCCGGAAGAACGCGCGCCGTGGGCGCCGGAGGAAGGGGCTGCGGGTGCTGCCGCCTACCTGGAAAAGTTGAGGGGATTGTTTTAAAAGCTGCCGAGACGGGAAAAATCGTCGAACTCGCCTTGCCCCTCGGAAACATCCACCCGTTCTACCTGCGCCATCTCGGGGCCGCGCCGGCACCAGGCAATCACTGCTTCGACGGCCGGCGGCGCGCCTTGCAGAATGGCTTCCACCGAACCGTCGCGGC
>CALMWM010000287.1 GCA_937873435.1 uncultured Gallionellaceae bacterium | reverse complement strand
AGTAGGACATGCCTACGGGGGTTTTGACATCGAAATAGGTGCTGCCGCCTTCCGCGCCCCGCAGCAGCTGGTAGACCAGCTGTTGCTTGAGCGAGGACATGTCGAAGTAGTCTTCCACGTACAGCAGCCAGTTGCGCCTGGTACGCTCCTTCGCCGTGGTCGGGAATAAATCCTGACAAGATTTGAGCTGGCCCAGAAAGGCGTCGTCGGCGATCAGGGTGTGATGCATGTCGTGGACGTGCGCAACCGGGCAATCCTGGAAGGTGCCGTGGTAGGCATAGAATTGCACGTCCTCGTTCTCGCCACTGTAGCCGTACATCCCGAAGACCATGGGTTGCCCGCCAGGCTCTCCGCCCTCACGGGCAAACATATCCTCACCCTCACCTGGCATGGGGACTCGAACCTCGATGCGCATATGGGTGTAATGCTTGGATGATGGTGGAGCAAAGAAGCGGTTCCGGATGTCCTTCAGGCTCTTGCCATGGCCCGTGAGCATGGCAAGGATCGCCGTGATCATCGTGCTCTTGCCCTTGCCATTGGGGATGTTCAGGGCAGCGTCTACGCCGCCAATGTCCAGGACTTGATGGGGCCAGTCCGGACGCCATGGCTTGGCCCGGGTGCTGTTCAGGAAATTGGAAACCTCAATTTTCTGCAGTAGCGGCATGACTGCCTCCCTCGTTGGTATGTCCGGCGATGAGTTCGACCGTCCGGTCTTCCAGAGTGGTCGAGGTATCCGCCGGCATCAGATAGGCCAATTCCTGTTCGACATTGGCCGCCATGTCGACCGCGGCCACCAGGGTTTGACGATATTCCCCGGGATTGCCAGCGTCCTGGATCATGCCGGCCGTCTCCATGATCCGGATGAACCGGCCGGCGTAGGCTGGAAGGCGCTCCTTGTTGTTCCAGAGAAAGTCCCATGCAGTGCCAGTTGAGCCTTCGGGCCGACCGGCGTTGCCGAGTTGTTCGATGCCCTGGGAAAGGGTTTCGATGAATAGCTTTTCGGAGACGAGCGCTTCGCGGTACCGGCTCACCTCGGACGGCTGACGGTCGATGCGCTCGTAGAAAAACCATTGCAGGGTAAGCCACATTCGCGCCAGCCAAACTACCCGCTCGGCCTTCAAGGACTGGCGCCGGCCGTCGCGGATTTCCTCGATGGCCCAGGTCTTATCCAGGTAAGCGGCCAGTGGTTCGCCCCGCAGACGCGTCATCACATAGATGTGATTGTTCCGGCCGGACTTCGGTGGGATCCCGAACTCCAATCCATCCCGGATCTCGATCTTGAAGCCTTGGATGGCAAGGAATTCATCCAGATCGCGCAGGTCTGCCTGGCTTGCGTCAGCCAGAATGCGCGAGGCCTCAAGTTCATTTTCTCGGAGGGGACGATCCGGTGGATTGCCATGGATCTCACGGTGCTTGAGTAACAGGCTGAATACCAGCCCCAGATCAGCTGGGATCATCAATGTCCTCCAGATACATGATGGGATCGCTTGCGACCACATCACGGTTTACATGGTTGAATTGGGCGATGGCGTCGGTCATGCCGACCACGATGCGGTGGGTGTCTGAATTCAGAAGCCCCGGAGCCGTATAGACGCCGAAGAAATCTAACGGGGTTTCGCCTGGCTCCAGGACAAATCCGGTGATGGCCATCATTTCGCTGAATGCCAGCGGTCCTGCCTGTAGATGTTGAATCACCAGTTCCCGGTTGCGATGCACAAAATCGACGAACCGATTGGCTCCGCTCGTGTGGCTAGGATCGACGGTGTACCCATGGGATAGCGCCATGGATTCCAGCACAGCAGGTGCCAGATCGGTTTCCCCGACCAGCATGGAAGGGTGGAAGTGGCGGACTTCGAACCCCCAGGGTAGAAGGTCGCACAGCAGGGATTCAGATCGGCGGATGCTTACCTCGTCACCCTTGCTGATCAGTTCGTGTGCGATCTTGAGGAAGTGGATTGTCTGGCCACCTTCATGCCGAACCTGCTGGGCCCGCCCGATGAACAGCAGGAACCGGCGCGAGAGGGACTCCACATTTTGCAACACCAGTTCCAGATCGGCTTGCAGGTTCCCCAGGGAAAAGCTCAATGTCGCTTTCTTTGCCTCGAACTGACTCTGGATGTGCTCGTTGAACACGAGATCAATGGCCTGGGTTATCGTGGTCGCGGCCGAGTTGAGTGATAGTGAAATGTTCGCGCCCTCGGCGATCAGCAGGGATCGTAGTTCGGCTAGTGATGGGCGCTCCAGGATTTCAGAAAGTTGTTTGCTCTTTGCAGCAAGGTCCAGGTTCATGCCTCGGCAGAGTCCCGGTATGTCTTGGAACTGGCCCCTCTCTATTGCCTTGACCAGTTTGTCGGCATCGAGGTCACTGTAGAGCCAGCTTTCGCGGAGCGACGAGACGCGCAACAGGAGGCGAGCGTTCTCGGTGAGTTGGATTTGCGAAAAACCTTCCTGGACATCGACGAGCGGGGTTGAATCCCAGGTCCTGGCGAACGTGATTTCGCCCTGGTCATTGGTACAGCCATAGTGAATTTCCCGTCCGTGCCGGAGATTTGCAATGACATCTTCGATGTCGGCAGCGGCTGCGATGGGAAAATGCTTAAGAATCCTGCCAACGAGTTCGCTGATCGGGCAGAAGCCTATGCCCCGATCCACCTCGATCTCATGCAGGGCCTCGATGATTTGCAGGGCGAGAAATAGGTTGAAGCCGGCTTTCTCGGGCACGTCAGGAACGTAGGCGCCCCCGGATTCACGCCGGCTCTGATGGATGTCGATTAGCCTAGACACTGCAGCAATAAGCCGCACGTCATGGGGCAAATTGTCCGTGGTCACTACCTCGCCTTTCTATCGTGTCTCTACCTCAAGGTTAACCACATGCAGGCTCAGAACTTGAGCCTGCCAACGTAATTCAACATTGAGTTCCGATATTTAAAGGCAATGTAGCAAGCAGGCTATCAACAGTCAATTCCGATTTGACGATACTGAATATTTTACCTTTGGCTGTCTTTTCAACAGCGAATTCCGGATACCCATTTTTTAGGGTATCCCGCATCATCACTGGATTCTGGGTGGTGGTGATTGCCACGAACTTAACATGGTCAGATCCATCAGTATCGTTACTCCAACGGCATTTTTGATACCTTGCCCAGGGTGTGCTTTTTGCCACAGAACCAGCCTTTCAGATGACCGCTTCACTCAGGCTGGGCTTCGCAACCATGCAGCTGTCCTGCGAGCACACACCGTGCCACCTGCAACACCTCGTTGGCATTGGCCCGACGGTAGTCGCCCGCGACATAGCGATCGAGAATGGATGAATCGAGAGAAAGAGAAAGTTGAGACATGATCGTGCTCCGGTCCGAATCGAGCGGAATTGCCCGGAACCTGCGAAACACGACGCAGCGCAGTAGTCAGGGGGCGCAGACGGCCACATGGACGCCAGCGGCCAACTGAAGGGCAGGGCGCGCAGCCCTTGACGGCGAGAACGACGTAGTATGTTGAAGGGAACAGCAAGGACCCCCTCACACAACCACTCTACTGGCGGTGCGCGCAGGCTCCGTAGGGCCGGAGGCGTCAGGAATCAAAGCCGCTTGGCCGCACTCGATATGGGGTTCTGGGCGCCGCCCGTGAACCCGACGGCGACAGCCGGGACGTCATGAAGCCGAATCTGCCCAAGCGGCACTAAGGCCGGCAGCGTTTAAACAGGAGTCCCTTTCTGCTGTTTCGTCCAAGGTCGGCAGAGCCTCTGAGCCGGCGGTCTTCACAATCCAAAGAAAACGTGAGACTATAAAATAGTCCACTTTATTGCTTTAATTAATAAAATAAAATCAATGATTTATGTATATGTTGGGCGAGATGAACGAAATACAAGCTGATTTAGCCCAGGTGATCCGACTGGCGCTCGCGGAGCAAACCGAAGACGTTCGGCTGTTCGTGGCTAGGCTCGTGCGCAAGTACCGCAACACTGATCCGGAGCTGGCTGAACAGATGGATCTCTACTTGCGTGCAAAAAAGCTGCCTCGAACGAGCGCGCCCATGCGCAAGGCTGCACAGCCGGTGATGACCGAACAGGTCTTGCCGGTCGACGACGAGTCGCGGCTTTCGCTGCTGAAGATCTTCAAGGATGCGCCGGATAGGGAGCAGCCGTTGTTATCCGTAGGCCTTGAAGAGACGTTGAGCCAATTGATTCAGGAGCGACGCCAGACGGAGCGCCTAGCGTCGATGGGGCTGAACCCAACGCGTTCTGCGATCTTCGTCGGGCCACCAGGTGTTGGTAAGACGTTGACCGCGCGCTGGCTGGCGGCACAACTCGGGGTGCCGTTGTATGTGCTTGACCTGACAGCGGTCATGAGTAGTCTGCTCGGTCGTAGCGGTAGCAATCTGCGCGCCGCGCTCGATTTCGCGAAACGCATTCCCTGCGTGCTGCTGCTGGATGAAATCGATGCCATTGCCAAACGCCGCAGTGACGATAGCGATGTCGGCGAATTGAAGCGCCTGGTCACCGTCATCATGCAAGAAGTCGATGAGTGGCCGGCCACCGGCCTGCTGCTTGCCGCTACCAACCATCCGGAACTGATTGATCCCGCGTTGTGGCGTCGTTTTGATCTAGTGATCGATTTCAAAGCGCCGGAGATGCCGGCCGTCAAGGCAGCGATCAAGCGTTTTCTGGGGCCGGACTACGCGCTGTTCGGCCGCTGGATCGACATCCTGACCTTAGCCTTCAATGGTGAGTCGTTCAGTGACATCGAGCGAGAGCTTCAGCGTTTCCGTCGTGCGGTGGCGCTGGGTACTGCCTCCGATGCTGACCTGATCGAAGAGTTCATCAAATCGCGTGCGCTCTCTCTGGATCGCCAGGCCCGCATCGACCTAGCGGTGCTGCTGGCTAAGCAGACCCGGCTGTCTCAGCACACCATCTCCGACATCACCGGAGTGAGCCGCGACACCATCCGAAAGTACACAAACGAGCAACCATCCGCAGCAAAAAAACCTCGAAAAGGAAACCTGACGCATGAGTCAAACTAATTTTCTGATCGGGCGCGGCGAACTGCTGACAAACGACATCAAGGGTCCGAAGCGAAAACCGGGCAAGGCCGAGGTGTATACCTTTCAAGAGGCTGCGCGACGACTGGCGCCCCAGTTCTCGGAGACAGCCGAAGCGCTCGACACATTGCCATCGGATGCCTGCCCCGGCGACTTCGGCGTCGCCCGGCTGACGATGAACCCCAGTTATATCGCCCGGTCGTTCTTCCCGGTGGCGATGCTGCGCACCGTTGGTCTGGAGTCGGTCGGCAGCCGCACCGTCAAGGTGATGCCCGATGGCTGGACCAAGAAGGGCGCCCCGCAGGAATGCACGACGACCGAGCTGTTCGTCGCCGGTAAGCGTCAGGCATTCCGTAATCTCAATGGTTGGACCCAGCAGGTCGAACTGGAATCCGACGAGGCGTTGGACTTGGCGCACATCGAGAGGTTTTCAGCATTCGCGCCCGAGCAACGCATTGCCACCTACGGCGGCAAGAAGGATCGGTTTTTTGAAGTAGGCATCCATCTGCTGCCTGATGAAAACCGTCTGTTCGTTCAGCGGGCTTTTGCGAAATATGCCAAGGGCGTTGAGGTGAAGGTCCATAGCGATCTCGGCTTCACGGCGGGCAATCTATGGTTCGTACCCGTCGAGGGGAAACACAGCAACATCGAGCGGCTCGCCGAGTTCGTGTTCGTGCGTGTTATCCGACCGATGCCCAAGCTGCGCGGCATGCGGCCCGTACCGCGCACGGGCGGCGTCTCGGTTGGTTGCCGCTTGCCAACCGAGCAGCCGCTATCGTCTGAACCCAAGGTTGCCATCCTTGACGGCGGCTTGCCAAAGCACCATGCGATCGGCCCATGGCTGCGTTCGTATCGTGTGCTCGACGAAGATGCGGCTGATGATCCCGAAGGTCTGGAGCATGGTCTGGCGGTCACCTCGGCATTCCTGTTCGGCCCGATCCAGCCGAATGGTGTCGCCGACCGTCCCTTTGCTTACGTCGATCACCTTCGTGTGCTCGACAAAGACGCCGATACCGAAGACCCTCTGGAGCTGTACCGTACATTGGGCTTTGTCGAAGAAGTCTTGCTGTCGCGCCAGTACCAATTCATCAATCTCAGTCTCGGGCCGGACTTGCCCATTGAGGATACCGACGTTCACGCCTGGACCTCGGTCATCGACGATCTGTTGAGCGACGGCGATACCTTGATGACGGTGGCAATTGGCAACAACGGGGAAATGGACCAGCTCTCGGGCAATGCCCGGGTACAAGTTCCTTCGGATTGCGTCAACGCGCTGGCGGTCGGCGCGGCCAACGATACCGAAGCAAGCTGGGCGAGAGCACCTTACAGCGCGGTTGGCCCCGGCCGCAGCCCTGGCGTTGTCAAGCCAGACCTAATGGCCTTCGGCGGCGATGCTACTAAGTATTTTCACGTTCTGTCGCCGAGCAAGAAGCCTGTGCTCGCGCCGCAGTTGGGCACCAGTTTCGCGTCCCCCTACCTGCTGCGTAGTGCAGTTGGTATTCGAGCCATCCTGGGCGCGGAGTTGGCACCGCTGGCGATCAAGGCGTTGCTGGTCCATGCCGCTGATCCTTCCACACACGACAAGTTGGAGGTGGGTTGGGGCAAGGTGCCCGAAGACTTGATGAGCATCATCACCTGCCCGGCAGGAGTGGCGCGTGTCGTCTACCAAGGCGAGCTGAAACCCGGCAAATACCTTCGCGCTACGCTGCCGCTACCCGCCGGTGGCCTGAGCGGAAACATCCGGCTGACGGCGACTTTTTGCTATGCCTCGCCCACCGATCCGCAGGATGCGGCTGCCTATACGCGCGCGGGACTGGAGACCGTGTTCCGGCCCAATGACGAGAAGATCAAGGACGGCAAGGCAAACGCTGATACGAAGGGCTTCTTCGATATGAAGAAGTACGCGACTGAAGAGGAACGCCGCTCCGACATGGGCAAGTGGGAAACCGTGTTGCACGGCTCTAAGCGTATGCGCGGCAGCAGCCTCAATAACCCGGTTTTCGATATTCACTACAACGCTCGCGAAGCAGGCGGCCGGGCAACCGGTGCCGAGAAAATTCGCTACGCGCTGATCATCACGGTCGAAGCACCGAAATACGCGGACCTCTACAACGACATCTTGCGTGCCTACGCAAAAACGCTGGTGCCGATCCAGCCGCAAGTGTCGCTGCCGATCCGCATCCGGTAGAGCGGTGGGCACGATGTTGAATCCTTCACTATCGATTGAGCTACCTGGAACGGAGGCAGCGAATGCCGGAACCCCTTAAACGGAAAAAGAAGGACGGTACCTCGTATGAGCGTCCTCCCGAGATTGAAGCATGGCTCAAGAAGCTGGAGTCGGTTGAGGCCGCAGAGCGGCTCCGACAATTCGCGACGCTGTCCAGGAAGAGCCTTGGGCATGTGCCGTCGGAGGCGCTGGTCTACTTTCTGCGAAGAGCCTGGGCTGACGGAATGCAGGGGGATTTTGAAAAGATATTCCGCATTCTAATGAATCGGATCGAACAGTCGCTGTGCTCAGTGATCTCTGATTCACGCATGGCCGGTGCCCGAGGCATCCGGGAAGAGATCATGGATCGATTCGTGGAACGAATCGCCAAAGACTGCAAAGGGCGTACTGGTCTGCTGGACTTCTATGAAATCCGCTTCGACAAAGCATTCGCGGCTTTCCGCACGTCCGCTCTGCGCCAGATTGGCCCATCGGTAGTAGACACGGTGCCTTTGGGCACGGATGAGGACGACGTCTTGGAGATTTCAGCCGAGGTGGAGGCCGCCGCTGCGGACTTTCTGGGTGGCGAGCCTGAAAAACTTGACGATCCGGCTTTCCGGTTGGAGCTAACTGCCGCGATTGACTGTCTGCCAGAGGATCAAAAGCAGGTCGTCGGGCTACTACTGCAAGGTTTTCAGATTGATTCCAAGGATAAAGACGTTATGACCATTGCACGCATTCTGCAGTGCGACGAAAGGACGGTTCGCAACCGCCGCGATCGTGCCTGCAAGGCGCTCAAGGCCATTCTTCAAAAGGAGAATGCACAATGACTGCCGAACAGCACTCAAGACCCAGTGAGGAAGAGGTTCTTCTGGCCTTCTCCGTCGAGCCGACGCATGACCGCAAGACGTTGGAGCAATATCTGAGAGAGTACCCGGAGCATGCGAAGGCACTTGTCGCCTGCTCGATTGAATTGATGGTGGATGCAACGCGCAGTGACGATGTCGCAGTGACCTCTGAAGGTGCCGTCGATCGGGCTTGGCAGCGGTTTCAAACCGTCGTTAGTCAGCCCGGCGACGTGTTGGTTACAAACCCGTTTGCCACGCTCAATCCAACCGCTTTCAGGTCGCTCGCAAAAAGACTCGATATCACCAATCTGCTGCTAGTACGCCTACGTGATCGGGCGATCGTCGCAGCAACGATACCGGGACGTTTCGTTCAGGGGCTCGCAACCGAGTTGGGCGCGACCGCAGAAGCGGTTATGGACTATCTGCAAAGTCCGCCAGCGATGGTGTCCGGCCACAGCTTTCGATCAGTCGTGAAGCCGGCAGTCACCGAACAGATTTCATTTGCAGAGGCGATTGAGAAGTCTCAGCTCACGCCGGCCCAGCAGGATGCTCTCAAGGCACTGCAGGACTAGGTCATGGACGCGACCGAGGCCGCTCGTCGAGAAGCAGAGCGTATTCATCGAGCGGCAGTCGCGGCTGGTGATGATCCTTGGAAATTGCTCGATTTGGTCCGGCAGGAAGCGGCTCGAAGAGATCTGGATGTGTATGCCTTGCCTTCCGGCGACTCCCAACTGAAAGGCGGGCGTGCGGCTTTTGATAGTCAGGCCGGGATCATTCTGTACGAAGACACGGGGTCCGAATTCGACCGTGCTTTTCTCATTGCTCATGAACTCGGGCATGTTGTGTTGGAGGGCGGCACACAGGACGTTGTGACAGAGCAAGTTGAACCGGATCGCTCTGTCGAGGACGCGCCGGTCGGCATTGAAAAGGTGCTCGACTATGGCGCGCGGGAGCGGCGAGAAATCCGGATGGACCTCTTTGCCCGTGAACTCCTCCTGCCACGTTCGGTGGTCCGACATCTCCATGTGAGCGACGGCCGTTCTTCGACGGACATTGCCACACGCCTCGGTGCGCCGCTGCAGGTGGTTCAGCAACAGCTTTTGGATGCGCTGTTGCTGCCAGAGGATTCTTCGATCGATTCATTCGCGGTTCCTGCCGCGGCTTTGACCCCCGACCCGACTCAGATTGCGGCGGCGGAACATCGCAATAGTGCGTTCCAGTTGCAAGCTGGACCTGGCACTGGCAAGACGAGAACGCTTGTGCGTCGTATCGAGAGCTTGCTTGCCGAAGGTGTGGATCCCATGTCCATCCTTGTCCTTACTTTCTCCAACAAAGCAGCCAATGAGCTGAGCGAGCGGCTGGCCGCGAGCAACCCCATGGCTGCCGCAGCGATGTGGATCGGCACGTTCCATGCGTTCGGTTTGGATATCGTTCGCCGCTTTCATGACAAGTTGGGACTGCCGCCTGATCCGCGCCTGGTCGATCGGTCGGAAGCGATCGAACTTCTCGAAGATGAGCTACCACGGCTTCCGCTTCATCACTATCGCAACCTGTGGGACCCGGCACTTGATCTCAGTGACATGCTCCATACGATATCGCGCGCCAAGGACGAGGTCATCGATGCGGCGGGATATCGAACGTTGGCGCAGGCCATGGCAGACAACGCCGGTCATGACGAAGAAGCGGCCATACGTGCGGAGAAGTGTCTGGAGGTCGCGCTGCTGTTCGAAACCTATGAACGGCTAATGGCAGCGGGGCACTTGATCGATTTCGGTGATCTGGTTGCGTTACCCGTGCGTCTGGTCGAAACCGATGGCGAGGTGGGAGCGGCGCTGAAGGCTCGGCACCAGCATGTTCTCGTCGATGAGTATCAGGATGTCAACCGCGCTTCGGTG
>CALMWM010000286.1 GCA_937873435.1 uncultured Gallionellaceae bacterium | reverse complement strand
AGAGTGACTTCGCCATGGTTGAGGCTGCTCGTGCAGCCGGGATTAAACCACCAGTCATCTCTGCCAACGCCATCGTATTTTGTCCATCGACTAAGGAAATCCTATTGCATTTTCGGGCACCGACAACTCGCACATACCCCAGAGCAATTCACTTTCTAGGTGGCAATTATGAGCCAGCGCTCGACACAGAGTACTTTGATGATGGAGATACGGAGTCACCGCTACGCAGGGCAGCACTTCGCGAGATTGCCGAAGAGTCAGGTTTGAGACTCGTCAACCCACCTAAGGCTATCGTTATGGTCGGCGAGGAGTTGACTACAGGGTTCGTCCAATTCACCTATGCTGGACTGGCCGTACCTACCTCTTTACGAAATAAAGTTAAAGCATCCCCCGAGGGAGGAATTTGTTGGGTCTCGTTCGATGATTTGGTCACTTTTTCCGAGACGGGTTTGCTAAGGGGAAAAGACTTTAAAATTGTGCCTTCATGCGCTCTGACACTGATGATGTGGCTAAAACTTGGTGCGCCAGACGAATACAGAATGACCCCACTACATAAACTCGCAATCGAAACCTATCGAGCACTGTTACCCCGCATCGGTCAGCGCTTCGCCCGCCCGTGAAGGCAGCCGACCAATACACCTCAGCAGAAATCAAGGAGCCTGACTGATGAATTTAAATGACGACGGCAGCCTAGGTGTAACCGTGGACTGGGACGATTTGACGCCGGTGCGCGAGTGGCTGCGCGAATCGAAGCCAACGGTGTAACGACAACCCAACCCCGATGATAGACCTGACTCCCGCCCAAGCCGCGCCGCGTATTGCCGCCCTGCTCGCTGCCCACGAGAGCCGCACGCTGGATTACAAGCGCGTCTCCGGCAAGATGGTGGGCAAGGCGCTGGAAACGATCTGCGCTTTTGCCAACACCGATGGCGGCGTGCTGGCCTTGGGCGTGGCGGATGAAAAGCAGGCAAGCGGCGCTACCCGGCTTTTCGGCACTCAGGAAAACCCTGAGGCACTCGACGAATTGCAGCGCAAGGTGCGCACGCAGTTTCATCCGCCCATCGAAACCATCCGCTTTATGCGCTTGCCCTGCACGCTGCACGACGGCAACGCGGGGCAGGTGGTGCTGGTGCAAACCGCCAAAAGCGACAAGGTGCATTCGATTGTGGACGATGGCACGTGGTTGCGGCTGGATGCAGGCAACCGCGAGATGACGGCGGCGGAGATCGCCGAGCTTTCTTACCGGCGCGGCGTGAAAAGCGCTGAGAGTGCGCCAGTGGCCGTGGATTGGAGCTTGCTGGATACGCCGGTGTGGGCGGACTTTGCGGCGGCGCGCGGCTTTTCACGCGCAAGGCCATTGGCTGAGCAGGTGGCGCAATTAGGACTGGCCGAGAGAGTAGCGGGCGAATGGCAGCCGCGCAGGGCGGCAGTGTTGCTGTTCGCCGAAGAGCCCGGCGGCTTACTGGCGGCGGAGGGAACTCGCGCCGAGGTGCGGCTGATGGTATATCAAGGCAAGGTGGCCGAGGCCGGCGCCCGCCCCAACATGAAGAAGCCGCCGCGCACGCTACGCGGGCCGCTGATTCGCCTGATCGACGATACCGTGCGGGCGGTGCTGGATGAGCTTTCGCAGGGGGTGGAGTTGGCAAGCAGCGGTTTCAAGGCGCGCCATCTGTACCCGGAGCGGGTAGTAAAAGAAGCCATCGTCAACGCGGTGATACACCGCGATTACCGGCTGAACCGCGATATTTTGATCCGCATTTTCGACGACCGGCTGGAAGTAGATAGCCCCGGTGTTTTTCCCGGTGCGATTACTTCTGCCAACATTGCCAAAGCGGTATCTAAGGCGCGCAATCCCTTGATTGTAAAGATACTGCGTGATTTCCCGGTTCCCCCGAATTTCGATCTTAACGAAGGTGTGCCGATGATGTTCGCCGAGATGGCGAGTGCACGGCTTTATCCGCCGCAATACCGCCAGATTGTGGATGCCGCACACGAACACATAACCGTGACATTGCTGAATCTGGAGCGCCCCACGGTATGGGACGAGGTGAGCCACTGGATTGATATTCAAGGCATGATTGCCAATGCCGACCTTTGCCGGATTGCCAAGGTCGATACGCTGAAAGCCTCGAAAATGCTTAAGGCATGGGTGGAACAGGGAATATTGGTACAACTACCCGACCGCGCCAAACGCAATATGGCTTATACCAAGCCAACACAAGCAAACGATGAACCGGATTTATTATCCAGCACGCTGGATAATAAATCCGAATAATGAATATATATGATAACAATCAATTAGATAAATATTGCATTATTATTTGTCGTGGCAAACATAACGCCAAGTGGCTTGCAACTGCATGAGGATTTTTTGGGTGCCTGCATCGCAGCCGCCAGATTTATTATCTAGCACGCTGGATAACAAACGCACAAAACCAACAATCACATAATAAATCATGGTGTTGGAAATACCGTTATTATCTCTAGCGGCAAAAAACGGGGTAAACATGGGCTCGGCAATGTACCCTTGATGCGGGTCTAGCCCAGCTCTAAGGTACACTTTCATCTCGATGGAATGCTTTGGTTTTAATAAAGGATCGGCTTTCAATGACAAGCAAGCAGCAACAAACCATTTCCGAGCAATTCGTCCGCTGGTTCCGCTCCGCGGCGCCGTACATCCACACCTTTCGCGGCAAAACCTTCGTGGTCGCGTTCGGCGGCGAGATGGTCAGCGACGGACAGTTCATCGAACTGGCGCAGGACCTCAACCTGCTCAACAGCCTGGGGGTGCAACTGGTGCTGGTGCACGGGGTGCGCCCGCAAATCGAGGAAGAACTGACCGAACGCGGCGCACAGATCCGCTATGCGGAAGGGATGCGGGTGACCGACGACGACGCGCTGAAATGCGTGAAGGAGGCCGCCGGGACGGTGCGCGTGGAGATTGAGGCGCTGCTTTCGATGGGGCTGGCGAATTCGCCGATGGCGGGGGCGGACATCCGCGTCGCCAGCGGCAATTTCGTCACCGCCAAGCCAATGGGGGTGCGCAACGGTATCGACCTGATGCACACCGGCGAGGTGCGCAAGATCGACACGGTGGCGATCCTGCGGCGCCTGACGGCGGGCGAGATGGTGCTGCTGTCTCCGATCGGGGTATCGCCCACCGGCGAAATCTTCAACCTGACCCTGGAAGACGTGGCATCCGCCTGCGCCGTCGCGCTGGATGCCGACAAGCTGGTTTTCATGATGGATACGGCAGGGGTGGCGAATGCCGAAGGGGAGTTGCTGCGCGAACTGACCACCGCCGAGGCGGAAGGGATACTCGCCGCCAAGACGCCGCTGCCCGAGGATGTCGGCTATTTCCTGCCCGCCGCGACGCGCGCCTGCCGCCACGGGGTGGCGCGCTCCCACTTGATCAGCCGCCATGCCGAGGGCGCGCTGTTGCAGGAACTATTCACCCGCGAGGGGATCGGCACGATGATCACCGAAGACCCGCTGGAAACCCTGCGTGAAGCCACCATCGACGATGTCGGCGGGATCCTCGGGCTGATCGAGCCGCTCGAAGAGGAAGGCATCCTGGTGCGCCGCTCGCGCGAGCGGCTGGAAATCGAAATCGAGCGTTTCTCGGTGCTCGAATACGACGGGGTCACCATCGGCTGCGCCGCGCTCTATCCTTTCCCCGAAGAACAGGCGGCGGAACTTGCCTGTTTCGCCATTGCCCCGGCCTATCGCGGCGCCGGGCGCGGCGAAGCGCTGCTCGACTACATGCACGCACGGGCGCGGCGCATGGGGCTGGCGCGACTGTTCGTGCTCACCACCCGCACCGCCCACTGGTTCATCGAGCGCGGCTTCGCCGAGGCCGGCGTGGAAAGCCTGCCGCAAGCCAAGCAGGGCTTGTATAACTTCCAGCGCCGTTCCAAGGTTTTCATCAAGACGCTGTAAAAGGAAAAATCCATGCGTCGCTTGCTGCAACTCGCCTTGAGCTTAGTCATGGCGGCATTTTTCGTCTCCGCCCAAGCCGTGCGCGGCCCGGACGAAGCGCTGGTGCTCGGCGTTTTCCCCAATCTCAGCGCGCGCGCGATTGTCGCCCTGTACCAGCCGATGCAAGCCCACCTGGAAAAATCCCTGCAACAACGCGTGCAAACCTATTCGGCGCCGGATTTCAAAGCGTTCGTCGAACGCACTTTCAAGCGCGAATACGATGTGGTCGTGCTGGCGCCGCACTTGGCGCGCCTGGCACAAACCGAAGCGGGTTATGTGCCGTTGTTCCGGTATTCCCGGGAATTACATGCGATGATCGTGGTCCCCGAATCCTCGCCCATCCGCACGCTGGAAGACCTGCGCGGCAAGACCCTCGCCCTGCCCGACCGCCTGGCGATCATCCCGGTGCTAGGCCTGCGCCTGCTGCACAATCGCGGGCTGACGGACGGCGATTTCAAAATTTATTCCGCCACTTCGCACAGCAATGCGGTTCTCTCGCTGCAACGCGGCGAGGCGCAGGCCGCCATCATCGGCTCGGCGCCCTACGCCCAGTTGCCGGAAGATTTGCGCGAGAGCCTGCGGATCGTCGCCACCTCCGAGTCCATCCCCAACCAGTTCATTCTCGCCAGCCCCGACCTGCCTCCCGCGCGCATCGCGGCTGTCCGCAAGGCCTTGCTCGAATTTGCCGCATCCGTGGAAGGCCGGCAGTTTTTTGAACGCAGCGGTTTCAACGGACTCAAGCCGGCGACGGAAGCCGACCTGATGAAAATGGAAACCTACGCCCGGGACGTGCAAAGCCTGATGAAAGCCCAGCCGTGAAGCGGCGCTTTGCTCCTGCTTCCCTGCGCCTCAAGCTGGTGATCGCCAGCGTCGTGGTAGAAGCCTTGATGCTGACGCTGCTGGTGACCAACAGCCTGCGCCTGATGGAAACCAGCCTGGCCGAGCAGGCCGAGGCGCACCTGAAGCAGCTCGCCCCGCTGCTTAACGCCTCGCTGGCCGCCCCGCTGGTGCAGCAGGATCACGCCACCATCCGGGCGATCCTGCGCGAAAGCCGCCATCGCGATGCCATCGTCTACCTGGTGCTGTTCGATGCCGGAAACAAGGTAGTCGCGGCAGAAGGCTGGGATATGGCCACGCCGCTCCCCGAACTAGACACGGCCATCGGCGGCGACGATGGCGATGCTGACAGCCTCGACCGCTTCGACACCGAAATCCCCATCCAGCTTGACGGCCAGCGCTACGGGCGGCTGCGCTACGGCGTCTCGACCAAGATCTTCGCACTTTCCAGAACCCATCTGCTGAACCAGAGCATCCTGATCGCCCTTGCCGAAATCGGGCTGTCCGTCGTGTTGCTGACCCTGCTCGGCTACTGGCTGACGCGCCATTTGCTGATGCTGACGCGCGGCGCACACCAAGTCGCCAACGGCGATTTCAACGTCACCCTGCCGGTCACCAGCAGCGACGAGGTCGGTCAGCTCACCGTCGCCTTCAACCTGATGGCGGAAAACATCCGCGCCGACATCGAGGCGCTACGCGCGGGCGGGGAATTGCAGCTGAGCTACCTGCTGGAAGCCCAGCGCGAACATGCGCGCCTCAACTCCCTGCTCTCGGCGATGAACATCGGCATCCTGTTCGTCTCGCCGGAGGGCCGGATCGTCTATTGCAACCCGGCTTTCCTGCACATCTGGCATATTTCCGGGAATTACGCAGCGCTGATCGGCCTGCCGGCCGGCGACACCGTCCGTCAATCCACCGACCTGTTCGCCGACCCCGAACAGTTTGCCCAGCTTGTCGCCTGGCTAGCCACACCCGCGGACGATAATCATGAACATGAAATCGCGTTGACGGACGGACGCACCGTGACCAGCCGCGGTTATCCGGTGCGTGATGCGGAAAGGCGCCTGGTCGGCCACTTGTGGATCTACGAGGATGTCACGCGGGAACGCCGCACCGCCCTACAGCTGCTTTTCCTGGCGGAGCGCGATTCGCTGACCGGTCTGCACAACCGCCATTATTTCCTGCGCGAACTTGAAAAGCTGCTGGCAGAATCCGACAGTCAACGCACTCAAGGCGCCCTGCTGTTCTTCGATCTCGACGAATTCAAGCACATCAACGATACTTTCGGTCACAGCGCCGGGGACAGCATCCTGATGCGCGTCGCCAGCGACATCGGCACGCTGGTGCAGCGCAACGAAACCTTCAGCCGGCTGGGCGGCGACGAATTCGCCATTCTCGCCCCGAACGCCAGCGAGGACGAGGCCGAGGCGCTGGCGGAGCAGATCGTGCGCACCATCGAAAAGATCCCGTTTCGCATCGAGGAGCAGAACCTGCGGATGACCTCCAGCCTGGGGATCGCCTACTACCCGCAACACGCCGGCGTCGCCGAGGAACTCATCGCCCATGCCGACGCCGCGATGTACCAGGCCAAGGATGCAGGCAAGAATTCGTGGCGCGTCTACCGCTCGGATCTCGACACCTCGCACGCGATGGTGCAGCGCCTGTCATGGAACGACCGCATCACCCGCGCACTGGAAAACGGGCTGTTGCAGCTGCACTTCCAGGGCGTTTACCATGCCGCCGACCGGACGCTCGCCCACCTGGAAGCGCTAGTTCGGATGCAAGACCAGGACACTCCCGGCAAGCTGATCATGCCGGGCCAGTTCATCCCCATCGCCGAAAAAAGCGGCAAGATTCTCGACATCGACCGCTGGGTGATCCGCAGTTGCATCGAATTGCTGGCCGCTTCGCCGCAAATGCCTTCGATCGCGGTCAACATCTCCGGGCGTTCCTTCGACGAGCCCACGCTGCCGCAATTCATCGAAGACCAGCTCAAACAGCGCGGCGTCGCGCCCGTCCGCTTGCTGGTCGAGCTGACCGAAACCGCCGCGGTTTCCGACATCCAGGACGCCCGACGCTTCATCGAAGCCTTGCGCCGTACCGGCTGTCCGGTGTGTCTGGACGATTTCGGCACGGGGTTTTCCTCGTTCGCCTACCTCAAGCACCTCAACGCCGATGTGCTGAAAATCGACGGTATGTTCATCCGCGACCTGCCCAACGACCGCGACAACCAGGTTTTCGTCAAGGCAATCGTCGACGTGGCACGCGGGATGAACAAAATCACCGTGGCGGAATTCGTGGAAAGTCAGGAAATTTTGGAGATGCTAATCAGCTTCGGGGTCGATCTGGTACAGGGCTATCATCTGGACATCCCGCGCGCAGATCACCCGGCATTGCGAGCCGCTGCATGAATGTGCCGCTTCATGAACTGTTCGAGGTAAGAGTCGCTGAAAAAATGCTCTGAAACCACGTCGTCGAGCATCCGTTCCACCGCCGCCTCGGACGCAGCGCTGACCTGGGCATACATGTCGCCGGCAATCCGGCTGAATGCCTTTATCAAAGCGGGGTCGAAATGGCTGCCGCTGCCTTCGTGCAGAATACCCATCGCCTTGTCGAAACTGAACGGTTCCTTGTAGGGCCGTTTGGAAGTCAGCGCATCGAACACATCGACGATCGCAAAAATCCGCGCATTGAGCGGAATCTCCTCTCCCTTGAGCCCGCGCATGTAGCCGCTGCCGTCGAATTTCTCGTGGTGGAATTCCACCACGTCGCGCGCCATATCCAGCGAGGACGATTTGCTGATGGTCTCCACCCCGAGCAGCACGTGGGTACGCATCACCGCGAACTCGTCGTCGGTTAGTTTGCCGGGCTTGAGCAAGATAGTGTCGCTGATGCCTATCTTGCCGACGTCGTGCAGAAAAGCGCCGGCGATCAGGCTGCGGATGCGCGCATGATCCAGAGCGATAGCCTCAGCCAGGCGGATCGCATAAATGGTGACGCGGTAATTGTGCAAACTGGTATCCGAATCGCGCTGGGCAATCGCGCCGCCCAGCACCTCCATCAATTCGATGTTGCCGCGCAGCAGGCTGGAGGCGAAGCGCACCAGTTCGCGATGGAGAAACATGAGGATAGGATAGAAAACCAGGGTGGTAATCAATGCCACGATGACGATCAGCAGCAAGGTGCGAATCACGTTGCTCTGAATGCGTTGTACCATGTCGGCATCGACTTGGTAGACCCCTTCGAAATACCCCGCGATCGCGCCGTTCTTGTCGCGCAAGGGCAACAGCAGCTGCATGAACACATTCTCACCGATCAGCAGCTTGCGGTAATAGGGCGACCCGGTAAAAGGAAAAGAATGGGGGCGTTTCTTCAATGCTTCTTCCACGGCATCCACGCCGGGGTCCATTTCCTCAAGGATTTTTTTCTTGTCGCGGCTGTACAGTTCCACTATCGCGAAATGGCTTTTGAGAAACTCGGTTGCCTTCGCGCGCAGCGTGCTCAGATCGGCGTTGGCCTGGTTGATGCGGTGCAGGTTCTCACTGGTGAAAGACTCGGACTCCTTGACCGCCAAACCCATGACGAAATCGTCCGCATCTTCCATTTCCAGGTAGAAATCGATCGCGCCGAGCACCAGCGACAGCAAAATCCAGCTGATGAACAAACGTTTGATGGCAAGCTTGCGAATATTGAAAATCATGTTTTATTTCCTGCCTGAATTGTCCAAGCCGTATTTAAGAAATTAAGCGGCAGCGAGTTCCCGACGCCCCATCAGGAACCGATCGGGATCTCGACCAGAGTTACATCGTCGGCGAAAACCTTGCCGCAGTGGGCATCGAGGGCAGCCTCCAGCTGGGCGATGAAATTCTCTCCCGGTGCGGCCTCGGCGATAAGTTTGGCGAGCCGTTCTTCCCCAAAGTGCTCTCCGGTAGGCGAGCCGGCTTCCGTGACCCCATCGGTATAAATGTAAAGCCGCTCCCCCGGCCTGGCGCTAAAAGTCTCGATATTTTCCCACAGCAAGGACTTATCGGTAATCCCCAAGGCCACATTGCGCGAAACCAGACGCCGCAGAGTACCGCCGGGGAAACCCGCCAAAGCGGCTGGCAAGCCGCCGTTCCAGAAGACGATACGCCCTTCAAGCGGGTGAATTTCTGCCAATGCCGCCGCCAAAAAGAATCCCGTCGGCAATCTTTCGCGCAAAAGGCGGTTAAGGGAGGCAATAATGACTTCGAGGTGCGCGCCTTGTTCGACCAGGCGCTGAAAAGCTTCCGCGATCGGCATCGCCACCAGCGCAGCGGAAAGCCCGTGCCCGGTGACGTCGCCCACTAACACCAAGCGTCGCCCATCGCCGGTATTGGCTGCCAACAGGAGGTCGCCGCCAGCCGTACCCAGGAAACGGTGGTAGTAACGCAGTCCCGGTAGCGCTGGCACCCCACCTTCAAACAGGCGGGTAAATACTTCCTCGGCAATTTCCATCTCCTGACGGATTTGCTCATTGGCTTCCGTCAATGCGCTATTGGTGCGACGCAAATCCGCAGTGCGCGCCTCCACCTCATTTTCCAGGTTGCGGTTAAGCCAGACCAGGCGGCGGTGGATATTCAAAATGACGGGGTAAAGCGCCAAGGTGGTAATCAGCGTTACAACCACGACCAGCAGCAGGGTACGCAATACATTGCTCTTGATGCTCTGAACCATGTCGGTGTCGACCTGGTAGACACCTTCGAAATACCCCGCGATCGCGCCGCTCTTGTCCCGCAACGGTAACAGCAGCTGCATGAACACACTCTCGCCGATCAGCAGCTTGCGATAATAGGGCGACTCGGTAAAAGGAAAAGAATGGGGGTGTTTTTTCAACTCATTTTCCACTGCATCCACGCCGGAATCCATTTCCGTGAGGATTTTCTTCTTGTCGCGATTGTACAACTCCACTATCGCAAAATGACTCTTGAGAAACTCCGTCGCTTTCTCCCGTAGCTCGCTCAGGTCGGCATTGGCCTGGTTGATGCGGTGCAAATTTTCACCCGTGAACGATTCGGATTCCTTAACCGCCAAACCCATGACGAAATCGTCGGCCTCTTCGGTTTCCAGGTAGAAATCAATCCCGCCGAGCACCAGCGAAAGCAATAGCCAACTGATGAACAAACGTTTAATGGCAA
>CALMWM010000285.1 GCA_937873435.1 uncultured Gallionellaceae bacterium | reverse complement strand
CGGCGATGATGATGCCCTTGGTCAGCGCGAAATCGGCGGCTTCCTTGTACAGCGCGATGGCGGCGTCGCGAACCTGGGCGGCGAGTTGCGGGGTCATCAGCTTGGCAGCCTGTTCGAAGCTGATATTTTCGTCGTGGGCACCGGCTTCCGCCTTGGTAGAGGGGGTGAACAGCGGTTCGGGCAGCTTGTCCGCCTCGCGCAGTCCGGCGGGTAGCGGAATCCCGCATACGCTGGAATTAGCCTTGTATTCCTTCCAGCCCGAGCCGACCAGATAGCCGCGCACGATAGCCTCGATCGGCAGCGGCTTGAGTTTCTTCACCACGATGGCGCGCCCCGCGACCTGATCCTTCTCGTCGGCGGCGACCAGCGATTCCGGCGCGACGCCGGTCAACTGGTTGGGGATGATATGGCCGAGCTTGGCGAACCAGAAATCGGAAATCCTGGTCAGCACCTCGCCCTTGCCGGGAATCGGCGACGGCAGCACCACGTCGAAAGCCGACAGGCGGTCGGTGGTGACGATCAGCAGACGCTCGGCATCGACTTCGTAAATGTCGCGCACCTTGCCGCGATTGAGCAGTTTCAGGCTGTGCAGGCTGGAATTGAAGAGAGGTTGGCTCATGGAAAGATCCCCGGAAGAAAAAAACGATTTTACCTTAGTTCGTTTATGGCTATCCTATAAGCAGACATGAATTTTCCTTACGGATTGAATAAGCTTTAACTTATATAAAATGCTCCACGTCACTTTCAGACAATTACGGGTTTTCGAGGCGGTGGCGCGCAACTTGAGCTTTTCGCGCGCGGCGGAGGAATTGCATTTGACCCAGCCGGCGGTGTCGATGCAGATCAAGCAACTGGAGGAAAACGCCGGGTTGCCGCTGTTCGAGCAATTGGGCAAGAAAATCTTTCTGACCGAGGCGGGGCGCGAGCTGTTTCATTACGCCCGTGCCATCGCCCAGCAACTCAACGAGGCCGAGGCGGTGCTGACCGAGCTGAAAGGCCTGAAGCGCGGCAAGCTGAATATCTCGGTGGTGAGCACCGCCAATTACTTCGCGCCGCAGTTGCTGGCGGTGTTCTGCCGGCGCCATGAGAATGTCACCCTGAGCCTCAATGTCGCCAATCGCGAAAGCATGTTGCACCAACTGGCCGATAACGAGATGGATATGGCGATCATGGGGCAGCCGCCCGAGGGGCTGGACATCGAGGCCGCGCCGTTCATGGAAAATCCGCTGGTGGTGATCGCCTCGCCGACCCACCCGCTGGCGCGCGAGCATGGGATTTCCCCGGAACGGCTGGCGAACGAGACTTTCATCGTGCGCGAGAAGGGTTCGGGTACGCGCGGCGCGATGGAGCGCTTTTTCCAGCAGCACGGCATGACCTTGCACACAGGCATGGAAATGAGCACCACCGAGGCGATCAAGCAGGCGGTGCAGGCCGACATGGGGCTGGCGGTGGTATCCTTGCATACCATCGCGCTGGAATTGGAAACTCGGCGGCTGGCGGTACTCGATGTGGTCTCTTTTCCGCTGTCGCGCTACTGGTACGTCGCCCACCGCAAGGGCAAACGTCTGTCGGCGGTGGCACAGGCGTTCAAGGAATTCCTGGTGGACGAGGCCGCGCAGGTGCTGGCTGGCGATAAGGGAAAAAATTCAGGGTAACGGGCAGGCGACCACGAATTCGGCGC
>CALMWM010000284.1 GCA_937873435.1 uncultured Gallionellaceae bacterium | reverse complement strand
TCCCAGGTACAACGCCAGCTGCGCATCGGCTACAACCGCGCCGCCCGCCTGATCGAAGACATGGAACGCGCTGGCCTGGTTTCCACCATGCAGAGCAACGGCAACCGCGAAGTACTGGCCCCTAACCGAGAATAACCTGATGAAATCCCGCTTGCTCTTGTTGGCCCTGCTATTCCCTTTCTCAGTCTGCGCCACCAGCATCGACGCGCTGAAAGCCTTCGTCCAGCACACCCAGACCGCGCGCGCGCAGTTCCGCCAGATGGTGCTCGACAAGAAAATGGCCACCGTGCAGGAAGCCAGCGGCACCATGGAATTCGCCCGCCCCGGCAAATTCCGCTGGCTCTACGAGCGGCCCTACCAGCAGACCATCGTCGGCGACGGCGTCAAACTGTGGCTGTACGATCCCGACCTGAAGCAGGTCACCGTCAAGAAACTCGACCAGGCCATCGGCGGCTCGCCTGCCGCACTGCTGGCGGGCAAGAACGAAATCGAAAAATATTTCGACCTCAAGGACATCGGCAAACGGGGCACCCTGGAATGGCTGGAAGCCACCCCCAAGGGCCAGGACAGCAGTTTCGAGCTGGTGCGCATGGGCTTCAACGGGGACATGCTGGAAGTGATGGAACTGCGCGACCATTTCGGCCAGACCACGATCATCAAATTCTCCGCGCTGGAACGCAACCCCAAGCTGGCGCCCGACGTGTTCCGCTTTACCCCGCCGAAAGGCGCGGACGTGATCGGTGAGTGACCTTTTCGCCCCGGCGCCCAACCCGCAAACGCCGCTCGCCGAACAACTACGCCCGAAAAGCCTGAACGAAGTCATCGGCCAGTCGCACCTGCTCGGCGAAGGCAAGCCGCTACGGCTGGCCTTCCAGTCCGGCAAGCCGCATTCGATGATCCTGTGGGGCCCGCCGGGGGTCGGCAAGACTACCCTGGCGCGGCTCATGGCGGATGCCTTCGACGCCGAATTCATCGCGCTGTCGGCGGTGTTCTCGGGGGTCAAGGACATCCGCGAAGCCATCGAACGCGCCCAGCTCTCGCTACAGCAATTCAGCCGTCACACCCTGCTGTTCGTCGACGAAGTCCACCGCTTTAACAAATCGCAGCAGGACGCCTTCCTGCCCTACGTCGAGCAAGGGCTAATCACCTTCATCGGCGCCACCACCGAAAACCCCTCGTTCGAAGTCAACAGCGCGCTGCTTTCGCGCGCCCAGGTTTACGTGCTGACCGCGCTGGCGGAAAGCGAGCTGGACGAACTGTTCGAGCGCGCCCGCAACGTCGCGCTGGCCGACCTGAACTTCAGCGACGAAGCCAAAAAGATGCTCACCGGCTACGCCGACGGCGACGCCCGCCGCCTTTTGAATTTATTGGAACAAGTCCGCACCGCCGCTCACACCGCCCAGGCCAGCGAGATCGACGCCGACTTCATCGCCAACGCGGTGGCCCGCGCCGCGCGGCGTTTCGACAAGGGCGGCGACGCCTTCTACGACCAGATTTCCGCGCTGCACAAAGCGGTGCGCGGCTCCGACCCCGATGCCGCGCTGTACTGGCTGGTGCGCATGTTGGACGGCGGCGCCGACCCGCGCTACATGGGCCGCCGCATCGTGCGCATGGCCACCGAGGACATCGGCCTGGCCGACCCGCGCGCACTGCGACTGGCGCTCGACGCGGTGGAAACCTACGAGCGGCTGGGCAGCCCGGAAGGCGAACTGACGCTGGCGCAAGCCGTGCTCTACCTCGCCGCCGCGCCCAAGAGCAACGCCGCCTACATGGCCTACAACGCCGCCAAGGCTTTTATAAAAAACGACAAATCGCGCCCGGTGCCGGAACACCTGCGCAACGCCCCCACCAAACTGATGAAGGAACTCGGCTTCGGCCGCGAATACCGCTACGCCCACGACGAACCGGAAGCCTATGCCGCTGGCGAGAGCTATTTCCCCGACGGCATCCACCCCAGCTTCTACCAGCCCACCCCGCGCGGGATGGAAGGCAAGATCGGGGAAAAGCTGGCGCATTTGCGGGAATTGGACAGGTTGGCGAAGAAGCGCTGATTTAATCCGTTCGAGGATGAGTCCTTCGACTTCGTTCAAGAAAGCCCTGTCAAACCATGAACGGAATTAATCCACCAAACTAAACCTTCAGCGTGCGTAGCGATAAGCAAGCGCCATTTTCTGAACACATGTCCTGCGACGTGATAAGAAAATCCAATTTTCTTTACCTGTCCGCGCCATCGACACACCCACATGTTGTGTCGATTAAATCCAAAAATATCGACACATATTGTTGACGTGTCGATGGCATCGACATAGACTGCGGTTGTGTCGAAAAAAACGTGAAATGCAAACATGAGCCCCGAAAACTGGCAGCCGGAACGTCCTTACAATGCGCTGCCTGTGCTGCCACCCAAGGTGGAGATTGAAACTCGCGCGGTGTTGAAGCAATGCATTTCCGCGCGTGCGGCCTTGGCCGAACTCAAGCAGGCGGCGGAGCTGATCCCCAATCAGGCCGTGCTCATCAATACGCTACCGTTGCTCGAAGCGCGCGCCAGTTCGGAAATCGAGAATATCGTAACGACCACGGATCAGTTGTTCCGGCACCTGCGTAGCGAGGAACAGGCAGACCCTGCCACCAAGGAAGCCTTGCGTTATAGCCATGCGCTGTTCGAGGGGTTCAAGGCACTCCAGGAATACCCGCTCACCACGCGCACCGCAGAACAGATATGCACCCGCATCAAGGGCGTTGAGATGACGGTGCGCCGCACGCCGGGCACCACGCTGGGCAATGATGCGACGGGCGAGATCATCTACACCCCGCCCGAAGGCGAGCCATTGTTGCGGGATTTGCTGGCGAACTGGGAACGCTTCCTGCACAACGAAACCTCGCTCGACCCGCTGGTCCGCATGGCGATGGGTCATTATCAGTTCGAGGCGGTACACCCGTTCACCGATGGCAATGGCCGAACGGGGCGGGTGTTGAACAGCCTGTTTCTGATTCAGGAAAATTTGTTGACCCTGCCGATCTTGTATTTGAGCCGCTACATCATCCAGAACAAGGCGGACTACTACCGCTTGTTGTTGCAGGTGACTCGCGAGCAAGACTGGGAGCCGTGGCTGCTTTATATCATCAAGGGCGTGGAAGAAACGGCAAGCTGGACGACGGCGAAAATCGCGGCGATCCGGGCATTGTCGGAGCACACGACAGAATATGTGCGCGGCAGACTGCCCAAGATTTACAGCCATGAACTGGTAAATCTGATATTCGAACTTCCCTATTGCCGAATCGGCAGCCTGACCGAGGCGGGCATCGCGAAACGGCAAACGGCATCGCAATACCTGAAGCAACTGGTGGAAATCGGCGTGTTGGCCGAGGTAGCCGTAACGAAGGAAAAGCTGTTCATCCACCCGAAGCTGATGCAACTGCTTACCCGGGATAGCAATCAATTTGCACCTTATGAGAACGCTGAGTAATAAGCGAAGCCGAAACCTGTGCCGGGCGCAACGATCTTGGCGGCAATGGGCTAGGTAGGTTCGTAGCATTTTCATGACTGCTTCATTGAGCACCCCGGAATCCGTCTGCGGCTTCTTCCGGGTTACGCTTGCTTGATCTACGGCCAAGCATCATTCACGCACGGTGCGCTGAAACGAGGGAATATCAGGTGTCTGATACGAATTTAGTTCGTCCGAGCCGAGACGGCGACCAGTTCCACTATTTCTGGGCGGCACGTCGTTGCCTGCTGCTTCTTTCCCCTGATGCCAGTTTGAGGGCGGTTACTATCGAAGGGGCATCTCGATTGGAGGCAGGGGCGGCAAAACCTGTTGCTCCAGGTGAAGAACTGATTGATGTCGCTGAATATTACGGAAGTGAAATTCTCGAAGATGCAACGTTGATCCGCTACATCCAGGTCAAGCATTCAACAGTAAGACCTGACGAAGCTTGGCCACCAAGCGGGTTGAAAAAGACCTTGAAGGGATTTGCCGCGTGCTACACAGCGCTTCAGCAACGCCTTCCTGCCGATGCCCTGAACAGCAAGCTGGAATTCTGGTTCGTATCCAACCGCCCTATCAATAGCGACTTTCTTGCAGCCGTCCATGACGCTGCCAAGGGTCTTCCGGCGCGATACCCCACTAATCTCAAGAAACTTGAGCAGTTCACTGGTCTGGGCGGTGCAGCCCTCGCGGCCTTCTGCAAGCTGCTCCGGCTCGAAGGGAATCAGGAAGGTCTGTGGGATCAACGGAATCTATTGGTTCAGGATGTAAGCTGCTATCTGGCTGATGCGGACGTCGATGCCCCCGCTCAACTGAAAGAGTTAGTGACCAGGAAGGCGCTCTCTGAAAACGCGGAGCACCCCGAAATCACCAGAACAGACGTGCTCCGGGCGCTTAAGACCGATGAGAGCCGCCTGTTTCCTGCGGCGTGCCTCATCAAGGATGCCGAGAATGTGATTCCTCGCGAGCAAGAGCCGGAGCTATGCCGTGCCATCGTGCAAGCGTGCGGCATTCCGGTCATCGTTCATGCCGACGGCGGCGTGGGAAAATCGGTTTTCGCGACGCGCATAAAATTGGGATTACCCGCCGGCTCATTGAGCGTCCTCTACGATTGTTTCGGAAATGCCCAGTACCGTAACGCCAGCAGCTACCGGCATCGCCACAAGGACGCTCTGGTTCAGATTGCCAATGAACTGGCCGCCCAGGGGCTGTGTCACCCGCTCATCCCCAGCCCTCATGCCGAACCATCAGACTATGTAAGAGCTTTCCTTTTCCGTCTTGGACAAAGCATCGCCTCGCTGAAAACCCGGAATACGCAAGCGCTACTCTGCATCGTCATCGACGCTGCCGACAATGCACAAATGGCGGCGGAAGAAATCGGTGAATCCCGCTCTTTTATCCGCGACCTGATCCGGGAACAACTGCCGGAAGGTGTGCGCCTTGTCGCCTTATGCAGGACACACCGGCAGGGACATCTTGACCCTCCTCCCAACGCATTGAAGCTTCCGCTCGATCCATTCTGTCGCGTCGAAACGGCGACATATTTGCGCCGAGTTTTCAGCGATGCAACAGAACCCGATGTTGATGAATTCCATCGCTTGAGTTCGCACAATCCTCGCGTTCAGACAATGGCGCTGGCGCAGCCAGAGCCTTTGCGCAAAATTCTCCGTGCACTCGGCCCAAATCCCACGACAGTTGATGACGCCATCGGAAACCTGCTCAGTGCCTCAGTCGCGAAGTTGCGCGACACAGCAGGGGCGGTCGAGAAAAGCCAGATTGACCGAATTTGCACAGGGTTGGCCGCGCTCCGGCCTTTGATTCCTTTGTCCGTTCTGGCATCCATGTCGGGAGTCGATGAGGCAGCGATCAAGAGTTTCGCCTTCGACTTGGGGCGTCCGCTCCTGGTCACGGGTGAAACGATTCAATTTTTTGATGAGCCTGCTGAAACCTGGTTTAGAGAGAAATTCAAGCCAACGGCGGGCGACCTGGCGGCTTTCGTGGCAAGTTTGAAGCCGCTCGCCGCGCACAGCGCCTATGTGGCCTCCGCCTTGCCTCAACTGATGTTGGAAGCGGGGCATCTCACCGAGCTTGTCGCGCTCGCCCTGTCTTCCGAAGCGCTACCGACCACCAGCCCTATTGAGAGACGCGACGTGGAGTTGCAGCGCCTGCAATTTGCCCTCAAGGCGAGCTTGCGCCAGAAACGCTATACCGATGCCGCAAAGCTGGCGCTGAAAGCCGGCGGCGAAAGCGCGGGCAATGAACGGCAACGCGAACTTCTGCAAGCAAACACCGACCTGGCCGCGATATTTTTGGAAGGTGACCGCATCCAGGAACTGGTCTCGCGGCGGACATTCGGCTCGGGCTGGGTGGGATCCCACCATGCCTATGAAGCGGGGCTACTGTCCGGGCGCAGCGAACTGCTGGGCGATGCGCGCTCCCGCCTTCGGATGGCTGACGAATGGCTACGCAACTGGAGTCGGCTTCCTAAACAGGAACGACAACGGGAAAGCATCAAGGATGAAGACATCCTTGAGATGGCAATCGCCGTTTTCAATATTCACGGAGCGGATAAATGCGCGCCCTATCTGCGTAGCTGGCGTCCCCGCGAACTTTCATTTCGGGTCGGACATATGTTGGCGCGCCGGTTTGTCGACCACGGTCGCTATCAGGAGCTTGATGCACTTGCACTGGCCGCCGGAAACAACCTGTGGCTCGTTCTTGCAATTACGCTGGAGTTACGGGAAGTACTCAGAACACCGCCGAAAAAAGTCGTTGCGCGCGCACTGCGTCTGGCTTTGAGTCCACGCATTAATCTCGAAGTCGAGGGGCGCTGGGATCATGAGGGAAACACCATTCGTGCCATAACCGCCTTGGTGGAAGCCACACACAAGCTATCCGTGGGCATGACCGACGCGCTATTTGCGCTCCTGACACGTTACTTGCCTGCATCGCCACCTCGCGGCCTTGCGTCTCGCTATGGCGGGCAGCGCTTCTCCTTGCTTCGCGCGTATGCCCTGCGGTCGGCACTCAGTAGCCAATCGTTGAACTTGATTGATCTGGCTCATGACGAACTACGCAAGGAAATTGAAGCTGCGAAAAGCCATTCCGAATCTCAGGAGGTGCGGGAATTCAAGGAGGCCATTGGCGCCCTCCTCCCGTGGCACCGGCTATGGGCGGCAACTTTCGTCAATCAAACGTCATCCGTCAATCTTGCAACAGTCATCGCCGAAGCGCAGGCCACCTCACGGAAAGCCGAAGGGTACAGCTACCGGGAGGAATCGAACACCACCGACGAGATTGCCACGGTCTGGTTCGACACCTTGCTCAGTGCAGAAAATGCGGATGCCGCGTTGTTCGATGCGTTCGATCAATGGATTGTCGGCCTCAAGCGCCCCTTGTTCACCCCGACACTCACCCGGATGGCGCGGCTGGCAGCACGCTCCCCGGCACAGGAGGCGCGTGCGCTCGACTATGCCGGCAAGGCATACGGCCCAATCCGCGACGAGCGTGAAGATGCAAAATCGAAATCGGACAGCTATGTGGAACTGGCGCGCACTGTCTTGACGGTTAGCCGTTCGGAAGCGGCTTGCTATTTTAACCAAGCCGTGGAAGTCGCCGGCAAAATCGGCGACGAGAATTTGAATCGCTGGAGCGCGCTTCT